>NZ_JBELAU010000119.1:0-227 GCF_040253585.1 Emticicia sp. W12TSBA100-4 | reverse complement strand
AAACAACCAACGGCAGCATTGACGACGACCCCGAGTGGTGTGGATGTGAAGTGTTACGGGGATGCAAGTGGCAGTGCGAGTGTAATTGCAGCAGGTGGCACGAGTCCATACACTTACAAATGGAACACAAATGCGACGACTTCGACTATCAATAATTTAGTAGCAGGAACGTACACGGTAGTAGTAACAGATGCGAACAGTTGTACAGCAACAGCGAGTGTAGTAGT
>NZ_JBELAU010000118.1:0-228 GCF_040253585.1 Emticicia sp. W12TSBA100-4 | reverse complement strand
AAACAACCAACGGCAGCATTGACGACGACCCCGAGTGGTGTAGATGTGAAGTGTTACGGGGATGCAAGTGGCAGTGCGAGTGTAATTGCAGCAGGTGGCACGAGTCCATATACTTATAAATGGAGTAATAATGCAACGACCTCAACGATAAACGGTCTAATAGCGGGCACCTACACGGTAGTAGTAACAGATGCGAACAGTTGTACAGCAACAGCGAGTGTAGTAGTA
>NZ_JBELAU010000117.1:0-232 GCF_040253585.1 Emticicia sp. W12TSBA100-4 | reverse complement strand
CCTATAAATATTGTGTAGGTTCCCAGATAGAGATAGATGCCTTAGCTGATGCAGGATATAGTAATTATCAATGGTACAGAAATGGGGTATTGATAACAGGGGCAACTTCTCAGAGTTATAAAATAACGAGTATCGGAAGTTACACGTTTACGGCTGATATACCAGTAGAGAATTCGAGTTGTAGTGGTTCATTGTGTTGTCCGATAGTAGTAGAGTATTATCCAGCAGTAAG
>NZ_JBELAU010000116.1:0-237 GCF_040253585.1 Emticicia sp. W12TSBA100-4 | reverse complement strand
GGTAGCCCTAAAAATGTAATTCTATATTTATCTTTGTAAAAAAAGCAAGGATGAAATGTAGTCATTGTAGCAGTGAAAATACTACAAAGAATGGACACACCCATTATGGTAAGCAAAACTATTTATGCCATACTTGTAATCGTCAATTCGTAGAGGGTGGTCAAGAATGGTTTGTGAACGAATCCGACAAAATTCTTATAAACAAGTTACTCTTTGAGAGAATCTCTTTATCAGGTA
>NZ_JBELAU010000115.1:0-238 GCF_040253585.1 Emticicia sp. W12TSBA100-4 | reverse complement strand
AACGGCAACGTTGACAGCAACAGGTTGTACAGGAAGCTTGAAATGGAGTACAGGCTCGACGAGTGCAAGCATCATTGTAAGCACGGCAGGTACCTACACAGCGACATGTATCAACAGTTGTGGGGAAAGTGGAGCGAGCAATGTAGTAGTTATCACAACAGGTAGTAGCCCAGCGGCTCCAGTAATTTCAACGAACAGAAACAGCTTATGTAATGCAGAGACAGCAACGTTGACAGCA
>NZ_JBELAU010000114.1:0-240 GCF_040253585.1 Emticicia sp. W12TSBA100-4 | reverse complement strand
CTACATGTCGCTGTGTATGTGCCTGCTGTTCTTACACTGATGCTGCTGCCTGTTGCATTTGTACTCCACTTCAAGCTACCTGAACAACCTGTCGCTGTCAATGTTGCCGTTTCTGCATTACACAAGCTGTTTTTGTTCGTTGAAATTACTGGAGCTGCTGGGCTGCTGCCTGTTGTGATAACTACTACATTGCTCGCTCCACTTTCCCCACAACTGTTGATACATGTCGCTGTGTATGTG
>NZ_JBELAU010000113.1:0-240 GCF_040253585.1 Emticicia sp. W12TSBA100-4 | reverse complement strand
GTCCATATACTTATAAATGGAGTAATAATGCGACGACCGCAAGCATCAATAACTTAGTAGCGGGTACCTACACGGTAGTAGTAACGGATGCGAACAGTTGTACAGCAACGGCGAGTGTAGTAGTAAAACAACCAACGGCAGCATTGACGACGACCCCAAGTGGCGTAGATGTGAAATGTTACGGCGATGCGAGTGGCAGTGCGAGTGTAGTAGCAGCGGGTGGCACAAGTCCATATACTT
>NZ_JBELAU010000112.1:0-245 GCF_040253585.1 Emticicia sp. W12TSBA100-4 | reverse complement strand
CAGCCTGGCTTTGTTACCGTCAAGTTCACTGCTCCTGTCAAGTTTGTAAAACTATTCGCACTTGATGTCACAGTCGTTCCAGTTACCGATGTTACATAGTTGATATTGTAGGTTCCATTTGCATTACACTGGGTACTGTAGCTAATGCCTACACTACCATCTGTACAAGTTGATACCGCACAATTCGTAGGTGATACAACCGTTACAGCCAATCCATAACATGCACTCGATGTTGGTGTTAATGT
>NZ_JBELAU010000111.1:0-254 GCF_040253585.1 Emticicia sp. W12TSBA100-4 | reverse complement strand
CCACTTTCCCCACAACTGTTGATACATGTCGCTGTATAACTTCCTGCCGTGCTTACAATGATGCTTGCACTCGTCGAGCCTGTACTCCATTTCAAGCTACCACTGCAACCTGTTGCTGTCAACGTTGCCGTTTCTGCATTACACAAGCTGTTTCTGTTCGTTGAAATTACTGGTGCTGCTGGGCTGCTACCTGTCGTGATAACCACTACATTGCTCACTCCACTTTCACCACAACTGTTGATACATGTCGCTGT
>NZ_JBELAU010000110.1:0-267 GCF_040253585.1 Emticicia sp. W12TSBA100-4 | reverse complement strand
TACCTACACAGCGACATGTATCAACAGTTGTGGTGAAAGTGGAGCGAGCAATGTAGTAGTTATCACAACAGGTAGTAGCCCAGCGGCACCAGTAATTTCAACGAACAGAAACAGCTTGTGTAATGCAGAGACAGCAACGTTGACAGCAACAGGTTGTGCAGGTAGCTTGAAATGGAGTACGAATGCAACAGGTAGCAGCATCAATGTAAGCACCGCTGGAAGTTATACAGCGACATGTATCAACAGTTGTGGGGAAAGTGGATTGAG
>NZ_JBELAU010000011.1:0-290611 GCF_040253585.1 Emticicia sp. W12TSBA100-4 | reverse complement strand
ATTTAATATCTAAAATTTCGGCTAAAGCATCCAAATTTACCATTTCTTCCTCTGTATATCCAAACTCACCATTGAATTGTAAATTTACATTGGCTTTTTCTTCTAAACCTTTAAAGATATTCTTTTCAATTTTTCCTTTTACTTTACTGATTCCCAAATCTTTAAACGATTCCTGACGCTTGGTTGATGGCAATCCGCCAATATATTTTTCAAGTAAAGGTTTAATTTTTTCAACTTCAAAACTGCCAACAAAAACAAAGTTGAAATCACTAAAATCAGCAAAACGCTCTTTGTAAATCTCAAATGCACGGTCGATATTTACTTTGTCAACGTCTTCTGGCTTGGTAGGCATTCTTCTCAAATGATTTTGGTAAATAATAGCATTGAGCGAATCTCCAAAAACTTTTTCAGGCGTTAAAGTTTTGAAAGAGTTTGTGATTAATTCTTTCTCATTTTTTAAGAAATTCTTCACTACTTCGTCGTCTCGGCGAGGTTGAGTTACATAAGCGTACATCAATTGTAGGGCAGTTTCTAAATCTTTTGGTGTGGTGTTACCACCAAGACCTTCGGTTAGCTCGCTAACGTAGGTATAAACTTGGGCAACTTTTCCTGCCAGTGCTTTTTCGAGTTGGGTATCTGATAATTTACTAACACCACCTTGTGCAACCAACGTCGATGAAATATCGGCTGAGTAATAATCGGCATCGCTATACAACGAAGTTCCTCCTTTACTACTTGCCGAAAACACAATTTGGTCGTTTTTGAAAGTTGTTGGTTTGAGTGCTACTTTCACACCATTTCCAAAAACTAATTCTGTTACACCGATTTCTTCAATTTTTTTCTCCGAAACTACTTTTGTTCCTTCGGGTATTTTCTCCAAAATTGGTGTCAAAACTGCCTCATCTTCGTAAGGTTTCAAGTTCGGATTTTTGTAAGCGATCAATTCTTTCAATTTTTCCTCATTTGGTAACTTTTCTTTATCCTTCTCCGAACCTACAATCAACCCAACTCGATTATCTTCTTTGATTACTTTTCCTGAAATAGCATTGATTTCTTCGAGTGTAATTCCTTCAAGGTATTTTTGAGCAAATTCGTATCTAAAATATGCATCAGTAAATGAAGTTCCTTGTAAATAGTTTTGCACCATTCCATTCACAAAAACGGCTGATTTAGTTTTATCTTTTTCTTTAAACCCTTTTTCAACGCCAACCATATATTCTTTCTTTGCACGCTCCAATTCGCCTTTCGTGAAGCCAAAACGTTTGATGCGTTCTTGTTCGTCAATAATCGCTTTGATGGCTGCTTCCATTCCATCGGCATTTTTTGGTAGAACGATGGTTTGAAAAACATCTAATCCACCGAGAAATGGACTATATCCCATGATTCCAAACACAAATGGGGCATTTGGCTTTTTAGATGCTTCTTGCAGACGTGTACCAATCATTTGGTTGAAAAGGTTCTCGGCAATGTCGGTTCGATAATCGGCTTGTGTAAGTGTTTTTTCTCTCGGTAAACGAGCAAACATTTGGAAAGTAGATTGCGGAATTTCCTTATCCAGAATTTGATACGTTTGAGTTCCTATCGAGGCTGGAATTGTATAAACAGTGCGTTTAGGTGCATTTTTTGGGGATTTTATCTCCGAAAACTTTGTTGTAATTAAATTTTCAACTTGGGCAGCATCAAAATCTCCAACCGCTACGACTGCCATTAATTCTGGGCGATACCAGTCCTTGTAGAATTTTACAATCTCTTCAGCGGGGAAAGTACTGATAATGTCGGTTTTGCCAATTGGCAGACGTCTCGCATAAATCGAATTATTAAATAATATCGGCAATAATTTTTGTTGAATACGTGATTGTGCATTTTTTCCTCTCGAACGTTCTTCTTCCAAAATAATACCACGTTCTTTGTTGATTTCGGCGGTGTCGAGGGTTGCAAAGTTCGACCAGTCTGCTAAAATTTGAAAAGCTCTTTCAAATAATTTGGCCGAATCGGTTGGTACTTGAAGTTGATAAATTGTTTCATCGAAACTTGTGGATGCATTTAAATCTGCTCCGAATTTCATACCTGATTTTTGCAGGAAATTTACAAGTTCATTTTTCGGAAAATTTTTAGTGCCATTAAAGTTCATGTGTTCCAAAAAGTGAGCAAGACCTTGTTGGGCATCAGTTTCCAATACTGAACCTGCGTTTACCACTAAGCGTAACTCCATTCGGTTTTTTGGTTCGGCATTTTTAAGAATGTAATATTTCAATCCGTTTTTCAACGTTCCGACTTTTACGGCAGGATTATTGGGAATTGGAATAGTAAGTTTTTGTGCGAAAATTTGCGTTGAAATAGCAAAAATGAGAAAAAGGTGGATGATTCTTTTCATGAATAAACGGTTTTGTTTTGTGTTTAGAAAAACTTTTAACGGTGTGAAAATGTTGTTGTTATTGTAAAACGTGCCAATATATCTAAAATTTTTGAATATGCCCGAAAGAACTATACTTAGTCGATTACTTTCATACTTTGTAAGAGGACTACTATTTGTTGCACCAATTGGTTTTACAATTTTTATCCTTTTAGGTGCATTCGATTTTGTCGATAATATCATCAGGATTCGTATCCCAACTGAAGATCCCAACCGTGACCTC
Organism: Emticicia sp. W12TSBA100-4; assembly: GCF_040253585.1. Lineage (NCBI taxonomy): Bacteria > Pseudomonadati > Bacteroidota > Cytophagia > Cytophagales > Leadbetterellaceae > Emticicia > Emticicia sp. W12TSBA100-4. The sequence goes on along the minus strand of NZ_JBELAU010000011.1, from coordinate 287,975 downwards.
ATTATTCCTGGTCTTGGTTCGCTGATTGTTATACTTGGAACGATGATAACGGGTTTCACTTTTTCGGTGCTTTTGCCACAAACAATTCAAAATCTCATCGAAAATGCTATCGGTCATTTACCTTTGGTGCGTATTTTTTACTTTGCTTTCAAAGATCTGATTTCGGCTTTTGTGGGCGACAAACGAAAATTTACACAAGCAGCCATCGTTTTGATTAACAAAGAAGCGGGTGTGCATAAAATAGGTTTCATCACACAAAATGATTTATCGAATTTGGGCGTTAGTAATATGGTAGCGGTCTATTTTCCGCATAGCTATGCTTTTTCGGGAGAATTGATGCTCGTACCAAAAGAAAATGTACAAATGCTTGATATGCCAAGTGCCGAAGTAATGAAATTGATTGTTTCGGGTGGTGTATCGGTTAAAGAATAAAGATAAATATGCTACAAAAATACTGCACGCTGGTTCTATTTTTAGTTGTTTGTTCAACAATTTTTGCCCAAGACTTTCACCATCGACAAGCCGAATCGGTAGAGGAATTACTTTATAAAAAAGACCGAAATAAAGCTCTTGCGTTGTTCAATAAAGAAAAATTTTTGGTGGTTGAAAATCTACGAACAAACCAGCGAAATCGCTATTTTGTGGGCGATTTACTGAGTTTCAAAACCAAAGACGGTTTTGTATTTGCCGATGATATTTACGAAGTAAAAGATTCGTCGTTTGTGGTTACGGCACTCAACGAAACTACCAGTCGCTACGAATACGTAGAAATAAAACTGAATGAAGTAACTCGAATTTATAAGAGACCCAAACGAAAAGTTGGTTTTGGTTGGCAATCATTTTCGCCTTTCGGCTATTTAGTTTTTGAATGGGTTGCCTGGGGTGTTTCTCCATTGCAAAATAATAAATGGCCAATAGCGGCAGCATTGACAGTCGCCCAACCGCTATTTACAGTTGTTTCTAACCAGTTTCGGAGTAGAAGAATTACTGAAAACTATCGACTGCGAGTTTTTCAGTCATTTTGATGGCCACCAAAATACTTTGATGCAAACCAACGAAACGACAATGAAAATTACACCTAAAAATCCAAAAATGAGTATCAAGAAATAGTCTTGACTCAGACGTGCATCTTCAGCATTTATCGGAGAATAATAAATTTCAACTTCATCGCCGACCGAATAGCTCGAAGGCCTTGAATAGACATTATGGTAGTAAAAATGTTGCTGTTGATTCTTGTCAAAATATTCAACAATTGGTGCTTTACTGCCTTTCCTGCTTATTTGTAAATCTACTACTTTACCTGTAGTTTTTATGGCGGTTTCTACAAAATCGCTTTGTTTTTTGTAAAAAAATAGAGCTAATGCACTAAATAGGATTCCTATTGAGAGAAATACAATTACTACATATTTGACTGGGTCGTTATTTTTCATAAGGCTTTTGTTTTGCTTTTAAATCCTAAGCCAAGAGTCAGGAATATTACACCAAAAAATAATAAAATCCCCATTGCGATAAAACTATAACCTAAGCTGACATCTGTTGGATTAGCTGGATTATAATATATTTTTATCACTTCTCCTCGGCGATAAATTGATGGTTTTGTTCCTTCTGTGTGCTGATATTCGTGCCTGACATTATCAGGAGTGAAATATTCAATGGTTGGATATGCTAAACTTCTGTAATTTGAAGTTTCAAACCTTATTACTTTTCCTGTTGTTTCTTTACTTTTTGCAAAAAATAGCGATTGGCTGATGAAGATGAACAAAGTAATGCCAATAAATGTCAAACCAACCATTAAAAAGACATTGGCAAAATTCTTCTCCCAAAATGTTTTTGGTTTCTTTGTGTAGGCTGGTAGGCTCATCTCCATGGTGCTTTTTGATAATATGAAACATAAGTATCACCATCAATCACAATCATTGGGTCACCGTTTTTAGGATGATTCCGTTTTTCAAACGAATAGACTTTATAACCTTCCGCCTGCGACTGTACGTGAATTCGATTACCCTCTAAACGCCAAGTTCCTCGGTCTGCACTTTGGCTCGACGAACCACCATAACCACCGCCACCGTAGCCACTTATTGAGCCTTCGGCATAATATTCGTAGCTTCCATTACCATTAATAACGATACATCTACTACTGCTACTACTACTCGAATAGGTTGATGAAGCATTTACCCAACACCATTTACCCACAATACTTTGGTCGATTCCTCCACCTGTGTTAGTACCATAAGTGCTTGATTGAGAGTTAGTTGTACTGCCTCGCTGCATAACTACATTCACTCCTCCGCCAATAAGTGTCAGATAATTACCATTGACTGAAAAATTGAAAATCGTTGTGCCTGTATTATCTGATGTTGTAAGGGTATTTCCCGAAACCGAATACCGAAATGGGTTTCCGTTATAAATTCCAGTTTTATCGTTTTTGAAAGTGACAGTTTCTCCATTTACTGACCATACACCTAACAAATTAGCTGGAGTATTTCCATTTGTTTGTGTGGTGTTTGCATTAGAATTTGTTGGATTTGAAGGAGTTAAGGTTGTTGAACTTGTTCCTTTTGAAAATGTTATCGGTGCGTCTAAATCACCGCCTGAGAGTATGAGTTTATTGTTTTGGAGTAGATATTTATAAACAGTAGTTTCGCCATCTTGCTTAACAGATAGAGTGGATGCAGAACTCGTGTAAGTAATCTTTTCACCGTCGAAATTACCGCTACCATCGGTGTTGAGTTCTAAGACCATTGTAAAACCAAATTCATTATTGCTCCATTTACCAGTTAATTGTGGTTTGGAACTTTGCACTTTTGAGCCAATTTGAGCGAAAGCACAGGCAGAGAGAAGAATTAAAATTAATGTTTTCATGTTGAAGTTCTATAAAGTTAGTTTTACGGAATACACTACTTTAAAATTTCTGATAGTAAAGATAAAAAATAAAATTTACTATTTTAAAAAGTGGGTTTTAATTTAAAACCATTTTTTTGCCCTACATTTTAAGAGTTTATTTTTATCTTTGCGACCGAATACAGAACCAAAGTAAATTAATGGATAAGATACTCCTCCGTAAAAGCACCAACCCATTCGACGTAAAAATAGCCTTAGCTTCTTCAAAATCAGAAAGCAATCGAGCGTTAATCATCAATGCCTTGGCAAAAGATAATAGCGAAAATTTATTGAATCTTTCTACGGCACGAGATACTCAAACAATGATTCGTTTGTTGAAATCAACTGACCAAACGGCTGATGTAATTGATGCAGGAACAACGATGCGATTCTTGACAGCATATTTTACAGCAACTAATCAAAATAAAATAATGACTGGCACGCCACGTATGTGTGAGCGTCCAATCGGCATTTTGGTTGATGCACTTCGTACGCTTGGAGCAGAAATTGAGTATCTGAATAAAGAAGGGTATCCGCCATTGCAGATTAAAGGTTTTGCCAAACAAAAATCGAGCGAAGTAACTATTCGTGGCGATGTGAGTAGCCAATATATTTCAGCTTTGTTAATGATTGCTCCAACGTTACCGCAAGGATTAACTATTAATCTGACTGGCGATTTAGGCTCAATTCCATATATCAAAATGACACTTGAGCAAATGAAAGCTTTTGGTGTAAATTATGAAGCAAATTGGGAGGCAAAAACGCTTAAAGTATTGCCAAGTTCTTATCAGTCAACTACTTATAAAGTTGAATCTGATTGGTCAGGAGCGAGTTATTGGTATAGTATTGTAGCACTTTCTGAGTTTGAAAATACGCAAGTAGAATTGCTTGGTTTGAAAGAAAATTCATTACAAGGAGATAGTGATATTGTGAATATTATGAGCCATTTGGGTGTAAAAAGTACATTTACAGCCGATGGTGTTTTATTGACCAAAATTCCTGCTGAAAAGACCTTAAATTGGGATTTTACAAACTGCCCTGACCTTGCTCAAACAGTGGCCGTCACTTGTGCTGCTAAGGGAATTGAAGCCACATTTACGGGTATCGAAAGTCTGAAAATTAAAGAAACTGACCGAGTTTTGGCTCTTCAAAACGAACTAAAGAAATTTGGTGGAGATTTGATTGAAGTTGAAAAAAATACTATTTATAGTGTAAAAAGTACGCTTCCATTAACCATTAATAATTTACCATTAACCATCGCAACTTACGATGACCACCGTATGGCGATGGCGTTTGCACCGTTGGCAATGCTGACAGATGTGACAATCGAAGAACCAAACGTAGTAGTGAAATCTTACCCAAGTTTTTGGACGGACATAAAAAAAGTGTTAAGTGTAGAACATTGAATTTAGAGTTGATATATGAGTAAGCTAAAAATTGAAAAAAACTCATAATTCAGAACTCAGAACTCAGAACTCTTTTTACCTTTGTAAAATCTTTTTCAAATACACAATGCAATCAATTAGTACAAAGCATCTACTCGGAATAAAAGACCTTACGGCCAACGACATTAATCTGATTTTAGAAACAGCTAAAGAATTTAAAGACGTTATCAACCGACCGATTAAAAAAGTTCCTTCTCTGCGTGATGTAACGATTGCCAATGTTTTTTTTGAAAATTCTACTCGTACCCGACTTTCCTTTGAATTAGCCGAAAAACGCCTCTCGGCTGATGTTGTAAACTTCTCAGCATCAGGTAGTTCGGTGAAAAAAGGAGAGACTCTACTTGATACAGTCAATAATATTTTGGCCATGAAAGTGGATATGGTCGTGATGCGACACAGCAGCCCAGGAGCTCCACATTATTTATCGAAACACATCAAAGCCAATATAGTAAATGCTGGAGACGGTACGCACGAACACCCAACTCAAGCTTTACTCGATGCATTTTCGATGCAAGAAAAAATCGGAGATTTGGCAGGAAAGAAAATTGCAATCATTGGCGATATTCTTCACTCACGAGTAGCTTTATCTAATATTTTTTGTTTACAGAAACTCGGTGCAGAAGTAATGGTTTGTGGACCAAATACACTTCTGCCAAAATATATCAGAGAAATTGGCGTAAAAGTTGAGCATAATGTTCAGAATGCCCTTCAATGGTGCGATGTGGCAAATGTGCTTCGTATCCAGCTCGAACGCCAGCAAATCAAGTATTTTCCTTCGTTAAGAGAATATTCTTTGTATTTTGGTATCAACAAAAAGATGCTTGATGGTTTGAATAAAGAAATTGTATTGATGCACCCTGGCCCAATCAATAGAGGTGTTGAACTAACATCTGATGCCGCCGATTCGCATCATTCAATCATTCTCGACCAAGTAGAAAACGGTGTTGCAGTAAGAATGGCCGTACTTTATTTATTGGCTCAACAAAATTGATATGTCATTTTGTAGGAACGTCCAATTTGGACGTTCCTACGGAAAAAATTGAAAATTATCTTCTACCTCTTCTTTCTTTTCTTCCTTCTTGCATTTCGGCTTTGCGTTTTTCTTGCTCTTCTTTAAATTTCTTTAATTGCTCAGGTGTAAGCACCGACTCGTATTTTTTGTTCAAATCTTGGTGATTTGCTTTCATTTTTTCACGAGTAGCCTGCATTTCAGCTTTGTGTGCGGCACGTAACTCTTCTTGTTTTTTTGCTTGCTCAATATTGATCGCTAAAACCTTTTTGTATTGTTCATCCGAAAGGTTTAGATTTTTCTGCATACGTTTTGCATAGACTTCTGCACGCTCTTCGGCAGTGAATCTTCCGCCTTGTCTTTGTCCTCTCTTTTCATGTTGAGGTCTTTCTTTATGAGCTGGTTTTGCATCTTGTGCAATTGTAGAGAAACCAATTCCTGCGATTAATAGCGTTACCAAAATTCCTTTTTTCATTGTAATAAATTTGTTTTAATAATGAACACTTATGCAGATTAGAGTGAATAATAAGACAATAGTTTAAGCATACTCTGAACAAAAACTGCTATTTTTGTTTAAATTAACATTTTTTAAGAAATCGAAATGAGCTTTAGTGAGATTAAAGAATTGATAATCAATATGTTTGGTGATGAAGTTATTTTGAAAGAAGATATAATTTCACTTCAGCATAGTATAACAATACCCAACGAACGCTTACTCGAAGTGTGTCAGTTTCTGCACGTTCAGCCCAAACTTTATTTTGATTTTTTGGCTTGTATTACAGGAATCGATAATGGCCCGACGATAGGAACTGTTGAAGTTGTTTATCATTTAACTTCAATTCCCTATGAGCATAATTTTGTGCTGAAAGTTGAAGTACCTCGGAATCAGGAGGGTGAACCCTTACCAAAAGTTTACTCACTCACGCCAATTTGGAAAACTGCCGATTGGCACGAAAGGGAAGCATTTGATTTAGTAGGAATTGATTTTATCGGACATCCCGATTTGAGAAGAATTTTATTGCCAGCCGATTGGGAAGGGCATCCACTCCGAAAAGATTATCAAGAACAAGAAATTTATCACGGAATAAAAGTGAAGTATTAATACAACGAAACCCGATTTTAATCGGGTTTTATAGATATAATTTCCTTTGTTCCTTTTGCCGGCGATTTTAATCGGTTAAAAACAAATGAGTCACAGCTAATCAAAATAGGTGTGACTCATTAATTTTAAGGTAGAAATAAAGGCATTAATACTGCAATGCAGTTTTAAATTCCGAAGTAGTATGAAACTGAATATCGGGATTATTTTGAATGTTCATGCGAAGAATCCAATCAGTTTCTGCCAAAAATACAGGGTTTTGGTCTTTATCGTAGGCAATAAAATTGCTTTTCAGACGAATAAATTCTGCTAATTTGACTTTATCTTCACAGGTTATCCAACAAGCTTTTGAGTAGGGGCGATGTTCAAACACACAACTTGCCGAATATTCATTCAATAAACGGTGCTGAATTACCTCAAATTGAAGTTCTCCAACTGTTCCGATAATTTTTCTGTTACCAGGTTGAATCGTAAATAATTGAGCCACACCTTCATCGGTTAATTGTTGTACACCTTTCTCCAATTGCTTCGATTTCATAGGGTCTTTGTTGATAACCTCTTTGAAAATCTCTGGCGAAAAACTCGGAATTCCAGTAAATTGTAATTCTTCACCTTCAGTCAAGGTATCTCCGATTTTAAAAGTTCCAGTATCGTATAAACCGATTACATCGCCAGGGTAGGCATCTTCTACAACATCTTTTCTATCAGCCAAAAATGCAAATGGACTTGCAAAACGCATCTCTTTGTTCAATCTTACGTGTTTGTAGAATTTTCCTCGGTTAAATTCTCCGCTACAAATTCTTAAAAAAGCAATTCTATCACGGTGGCGTGGGTCGATATTTGCGTGTATTTTGAATACAAAACCACTAAATTTATTTTCATCTGGCTCGACCATGCGTTTATCGGTCATGCGATGCACTGGCAATGGCGAAACATCACAGAATGTATTCAATAATTCCATAACACCGAAATTACTTACGGCACTTCCGAAAAATACTGGTGCTAAATCGCCATTGAGATAGGCTTCTTTATCGAAAGTATCGTAGATTCCATCAATCAATTCAACATCTTCACGCAATTGAGCGGCATCTTTTGCTCCAACTTTTTGGTCTAAAACCTCAGATTCTAACTCAATTACATCAATATCATCTTCTAAGCGGGTTTTATTGATGGCGAAGTGATTCATTTTCTTTTCGAGCAAATGATATACTCCTTTGAAATTTGAACCACCATTTACTGGCCAAGTGATTGGACGAACTCGTAAACTCAATTTCTGCTCCAGTTCATCTAATAAATCAAATGGATTTTGTCCTTCACGGTCCATTTTATTTACGAAAATGATAACAGGAGTTTTACGCATTCGGCAAACCTCCATTAACCTTTCGGTTTGCTCTTCTACACCTTTTACGCAGTCAATTACCAAAATTACGCTATCCACAGCCGTAAGCGTGCGGTAAGTATCTTCCGCAAAATCTTTGTGACCAGGTGTATCAAGGATATTGATTTTTAAGGCTCGGTATTCAAAAGTCATTACCGAGGTTGCCACCGAAATACCACGTTGCTTTTCGATTTCCATAAAGTCAGAGGTCGTTGACTTCTTGATTTTATTTGATTTTACAGCACCCGCAGTCTGAATTGCACCACCAAAAAGTAGTAGTTTTTCGGTCAAAGTGGTTTTTCCTGCATCGGGGTGGGCAATGATGGCGAATGTACGGCGTTTGTGTAACTCTTCAGTAAATGACATTTTTGAATCTTAATTTTTAAAACGAGTGCAAAATTAGTCAAAAAAAATGAAAAAACGTCGGCAATGTTTAAACCCGCAGTGGAACTGCTTGCCGACGTTTTATACTCGCTGACTTTTCATATTTGAATCAAAACTCAGGAGCAAATTTGTCCCATAGTTTATTGGCTTGGTCTTGAATGGGTTTGGAGAGTTTATTAAATGAGCCATCGGGATATTTTTCGTGTAAAGTGCCCATGCCTCTCGGAATTGTGTTACCTCTGATGGCAGCTTTGTTGCCATTTTCAATGACCATTAATTTTAATGTGATAGGGCTAACATCGCTTCGACAGCCAAGTTTATACATGAAAGTAATTTCCGCATATTTATTCTTGTCTAAATCAGTAATTCTAAGAGATTCAGTCAGAAATTGCAAATCATTATCAAATTCACAATGGTCTTCCTTGTCGGTAATTTGTCTAAGCAAAACAAGCTCTTTGTTACTTTTTTCGATGTAATGCTGCACCAGAATTGCCTTTGTTTCCCATTCGTCTGACCTGTTTTGTAGAGTGGTGGCTACTAAATAATTTTTACCATTTTTATCTTCAAATTGTAGTGCTTTATCTACGATTGCCTCGTCTGATACAATTTTTCGGAGAATAGATGGTTCAATACTTTTGGTTGCTATTTGTTGTGAAAAACTACTGAAACTAAGTAAAAAACTAAAAATGACGCTTATTTTTTTCATGGTTTTATAATGCCCCCCAATATCTTGAGGCTTCTCTTATGGTTTCAAATGTATTTTTGTTAGCTTTTGCATATTCAATGTTTGCTCCTTCTGCACCAGCCCATTCTGTTATGATTTCTAATTCACCTGATTTATTACGGAATACCGCCAAAATTTTAATAGCATCGTTCGGAAATTCTCCGCCATCATCTACTCGCCAAGTTGAGCCTTCATCATATTTGGCTGGATAATCTTTAAAAATATAAGATTTACCTCCAATTACTAAACTGGCCAGCACACTATCTTGCTTTTTCTCAAAAATAACAATAAATGCACTTTCTGCACCTACATCAGCAATTTTCCAAGCTTCTTTTATTTTTCGCTTACGCTCAGCTTCTATTTTTACTTTATTTGCAGCATCGATTGCTTTTGGGGTAGGTAGAGATTTAACAAGAATAGGTTGATGAGTATTTAAAAAAGCGTCATTGAAAAGCACAACACTTAGGTCTGTGCTTACTTTGTTATTATTTGTTAAAGACATCACCTGTCCAGCACAATTCTTAAAATTTGTTGGAACAAGATTGACGCCACTTTCATTGCCTTTTTGGCTTGCTTCGAAAGTTACATCGCTTACATTTCCTTGATAATCAATGCTTTTATTGATGTTTTTTCCAATAATATCTTCTTCAAATGCTAAAATCTTTGTCCCATTTTCATTACTAAATCCAAAGGTTAGAATTTCATCAGTAGTTTTTTGAGTTTGAGCAGAAGCCGTTGCAACAGTATCTGCATTTGCTTTAACTTGAGTTTCGTTTGTTTCTTTTTTTGATTGACATGCACTTAAAATTGCAATCAATGAGGCATAAATAATGGGTTTCATATAATTCATAAATGGGTGATTTTCAACTAATTATTCTTAAAATATTCTTTCAAAACGATTTCGCCAACCTTACCTTGTGGGGTATATTTATCTCTGAATTTATGTTTTTTACCCTCTTCATTTTCTCGTTTCATATCAGGAAACCATTTCCATATAAAACATCCTGCTAACCAACTTTCCTTCCACACTTCTTCAAAAAAAGCCTTATAAGCATCGGCTTGGAGTGCATCATTATCGGGGTGTTTTGAGTATGACTCCCACGGTCTTTGTGTAGTAAAATCGGTACTTTGATAGCCAATTTCTGTGAAAAGTATAGGTTTTTGGATTTTTCTACTGAATTTTTCGAGGTCTGTGCGGTGTTTGTCCCAACCTTTTTTGATATTTTCCAATGAAGGAGATTTTTCGTCTGCCAATGGGAAATAACCATCTACACCCACAAAATCGAGTTCTGTCCAAAAAGGTACTTTATCGTAGCAATCCCAGTTTTCGGCGTAGGTCAGTTTTCCTTTATAAACACCTCGAATGTCCTTGATGATTTTATGCCAAAAATCAGGTCGTTTTTCAACAAAATTCTTAAATTCGGTAGCAATGCAATAGATTTCTACTTTGGTCGAATCGGCAACTTTGGCAAAATCCAGTAGGTATTCGCCAAAAGATCTTTCAAAAGTCTGCCATTCGGCCTCAGTTTTGAAATCTAAATCGCCAGTAAAAGTACTTCCCGAATTACTTTGTATCCAAGCGTGGGGTTTTAGCATCACTTTTAAGCCTTTTTCGTGGGCCATTCGCACACATTCACTCACACCTTTCGGAGACTCGCCCCACCAATGTCCGTCTGAAGATTTGTTATATCTAAATTCTGGACTACCATCACGAGTAAAGCCATAAGGCGTAAGAGCCACCCATTCGGCATGAACATTTTTTACATTTTCAAATTCAGTGGCTTCGATTTCTCTCGGCGGTGCAACGAAGCAAACGCCTTTTAGTTTTGACTCCTCAAAAACTACGGCTTTGTTTTGACAGCCAAAACTTCCAAGGAGGATAATATAATAAAGGAAATATTTTTTGAGCATTTTTACAGGTCGAGAAATTGAAAAAAGTTGAATATTTGTTATAAAATTGAGAAATAGTCGATAGTTTTGCAAATAAACTTTTCCTTAATCGAAAAAGAATGACTTTTGAAGAATATTTGATTACCAAAAAAATTGATGCCGAAAAATTCAAAAAATCTGAAGCTCAAAGATTTGATGAATGGAAATATTTATTTGCTCAAATGCACGCTGAAAGTTTTACTTCACAAAAGAAATTCTTAATTAATTCCACTCGAAGAAAATACCAAATTGAAAAGTAGCTTATTTTCATTTTTCTCATTTTTTGTATTTTTTTCACTTCTCACTGCCACTCATCACAATTTTGCATTTTTCATGTCTATTATTAAGAGCCATTCGTCTACTCTTTTCAACCGATTGTAAATTATCTAAATCATTTGGTACTAAATTTAGTTTTTCAAGGGTAAATAAGCATTAATTTTGTACTTATTCAAGATTTGAAGAATTTTAAATTGTGCTGTTATAAATACTATTTTAAAAAATCAACTAATGAAAAAACTGAATTTACTTTTATTATTAATTATTGGAAGTGCTTGTGTTACTTTTGCCCAATTTCCAGGTGGTGGCGGAGGTGGTGGTATGCGTATGGGTGGAGGCGGTTTTCCTGGAATGAATCAGCAGCAACCACAAATTCCACAAGAAGAAATTCCAAGAGGTTCTGCTAAAATCTCTGGTAAATTGATTGATTCTACAACTAATAAGGCCGTAGAGTTTGCATCGGTAGCTGTTTATGACAAAAACAATAAAGTAGTTGATGGTGCAATGACCGATATGAATGGTGCATTTACTGTCAAAAACTTAGCAAAAGGGACTTATAAAGTTGTGGGTTCATTTATTGGCTACAAAAATGCGGTTTTAGCTAAAGTTGAAATCAAGGCAAACAAAGAAGAAGTCAATGTTGGAAATATGTTGATGTCAACCGATACAAAAGTTTTGGCTGAGGTAACGGTTACAGGTCAGGCATCTTTAATTGAAGATAAAGTTGACCGTTTGGTTTATAATGCAGACAAAGATATCACGAGTAAAGGTGGAACTGCCGAAGACGTTTTACGTAAAGTTCCAATGCTTACGGTTGATATGGACGGAAACGTGCAAATGCGTGGAAGTGGTAATATCAAGGTGTTGATTAATAACAAGCCTTCGAGTATTTTAGCTACTAATGTGGCCGATGCAATCAAGCAAATTCCTGCTGATATGATTAAACAAGTTGAGGTAATTACTTCACCATCAGCCAAATATGATGCTGAAGGTACGGCTGGTATCATCAATATCATTACAAAGAAAAACAACCTTCAAGGTTTGACAGGTTTTGTGAATGCTGGTGCTGGCTGGCGTGGAGCGAATGCTTTTGGTAATGTAAACTTACGCAAAAAGAAGGTTGGTGTAGCATTGAATTTTGGTGGAAACAGCTCATACAACACACCAAGTGATGGTTCTACCAATCGTGTTTCGTCGGTCAGAGGTGTTGAAACTGTTTTCAAACAAAGTGATGAAAATGATGTGAGACGTTTGTTTGCCAATTCTCAACTCACGCTTGATTATGATATCAATGCTAAAAATTCAATGAGTTTGAGTGCAAGATATGGTAGTGGAGGTTTTAATACAACTGGTTTACAAACAAGTTTGTTAAATACTGTATCGGGTACAATTTTGCAACAATTTGCTCAAGAATCGAAAAATATTCGTAACAATCAAAGCATTGATGTTGACTTTAACTACACGAAGACTTTCAAAGAGCAAGGACACGAGTTGGCTTTTTTAGCTCAACATGGCCGTAATGTGAGAGTAACAGAATTTATAAACTCCCGTAATAGTGTACCATTCAACAAAAGTAATAATGATGGTATCAATGGCGAGACAACTTTTCAAATGGATTACACCTATCCATTTAAGAAAAATATCTTTGAAGTTGGAGCGAAATACATCATCCGTGATGTAACGAGTGAGTTTGATTTCTTTAACTGGGATGCTTCAACGAGTGCTTACATCATTCAAGCTAATAGAACCAATAATTTTAGTTATGACCAAGATGTAGCAGCAGCTTATTCGACTTTTACGATTGCTTTACCTAAAAAATGGGGTATTAAAGCTGGGGTTCGTTATGAAAATACGCAGATTACTGCTAAATTCCAGACTTCAGATAGCAAAATTACGATTCCTGCTTACGAGAATGTTATTCCAAGTTTGTCGGTTTCTAAAGATTTTCCAAAAAATCATAAAGTAAGAGCAAGTTATACACAGCGTATTCAACGTCCATCACTTGAATTCTTGAATCCATTCGTAAACTACGCTGACCCTCTGAATATTTCGTATGGTAACCCATTATTAAAACCTGAATTAAGCCATAGTTTTGAATTGAATTATAGTACTTATTTCAAAGCAAATTCAATCAATGTTTCATTATTTAGAAGATTTACCGACAATAATATCACAAGTGTAAGGTCGGTAAATGAACAAGGTATCGTAACCTCAACTTTTGATAATATCGGAAAAACTAATTTCTATGGTGGTAGTATTTTCGTGAATTTACAACCAACTAAGAATCTCCGTTTGGGTGGTGGTACAAACATTACCAATAACTTATTGAATGGTTCGATATTAATTCCAATTCTGGATGCTGCAACAAATACTTATAAAAATACAGTTGTAGAAATTTCAAATGAGGGTTGGAATGCTAATGTTAACTTCAATGCTTCATATACTTTTACTAAAGGTTGGGGAGCTCAAGCATTTGGTTTCATGGGTAGTCGTCAGATTCAATTACAAGGTTATCAAGGGGCATTCCGTTTCTATAATTTAGGTGTGAAAAAAGACTTCAAAAACAAAAAAGGAAGTTTCAATATTGGTCTGGACAATCCGTTTACGAAAGCACTTAAAATTTCGAGCGAGTCAAGCGACCCTACTTTCAAAACGACTAACATACGTAATGTTTACAATCGTGGTATTCGTTTCTCAATCAATTATATGTTTGGTAAAATGGATTTCAGCGGAGGAAATATGTTCCGTAGTAAGAAGAAAGTAAGTAATGATGATGCAAAAGCTGGTGAAGGAGATGGTGTAACTACTCAACAACCAGCTGGTGGTGGTGGTCGTCCAAGATAATTTTAGCAAAATTATACTTCAACAATAGATTTATAGTACTCAAAAGCCATGCTCATTGCATGGCTTTTTGCTTTTGAAGGATAAAATTATATTTTTGCTATTACTTCATCATTAAACCATTCAAACCGTGAAAAAGAAACTAACTTTCTTTGTTTTACTGAGTCTAAATTTATCAATATTTGCTCAAAGCCCTAAAGAAGATAAGGTGTTGCAAAATAAACTGCAAGAAACGCTCGCAGGTTTTAATGGCGTTGTGGGAGTTTATGTAAAAAACTTGAAAACCAACAAGTTTGCAGCCATCAATGCCGATACTATCTTTCCAACGGCGAGCATGGTCAAAATACCTATTATGGTCGGTACTTTCGATAAAATTCTAAAAGGAGAATTGAAATATGACCAAGAGCTTATTTACAAAGATTCGCTTCATTATGATGATGGAATTGTTGGGTCACTAAAAGATGGAGCTAAAATAGAACTCAATAAAGTAATGATGCTAATGTGTACAGTAAGCGATAATACTGGGAGTTTATGGCTTCAAGCAATGGCAGGAGGAACACGAATAAATGCAATAATGGACTCATTGGGCTTAAAAAATACCCGAGTGAATTCACGAACCGCTGGGCGTGAGGCGTATCGACCAGAATATGGTTGGGGTCAAACCACACCACGAGAAATGGCCGAGTTGATAACAATGCTTCGTCAGAGAAAAGTTTTTACTGCCGACGCCTCCGACAGAATGTATCGAAATCTTGGGCGTCAGTTTTGGGATGGAGAAGGACTTTCACAATTACCCGAAAATGTAAAAGTTGGTACGAAAAATGGAGCGGTCAATCGTTCACGTTCGGAAGTAGTTTTAGTTCACGCACCACACGCCGAATACGTTTATTGTATCATTACAAAAAAACAGAAAGATGAATCGTGGACGAGAGATAATGAAGGTTATGAATTATTACGAAAAGTAAGTGCTTTGCTTTGGAATTATTACGAGCCAAAATCGAAATTCAAGCCAGTGGAGGGGTATGAGAAATGGTGAGATTAGCTAATATGAATTTTGAGAAAGTAACAATATGTGACCTACGGTCAGAAAATAAAATTTGTAGAAGTTGATATTTCGTAGGGACGTCCAATTTGGACGTCCCTAAGGGTTAAAACTTAACCCCAAATCTATTTCCAAGTTCTTGTAAATCTTCAATCACTTTATCATTGAGCGGAATTCCGTTTGCTCGGCGTTCTTTTTCAAGTTCACGTTCTGGGTCTCCAGGAATCAAAACTGGTTGATTTTCAATATGTTTTGCATTTCTGAAACGCTCAATCCAAGTATCCATACTGGCCTTAAACTCTTCTTTTGGTCGGAAACCATCAATTCGCATCGCACCTAAGAAATGCCCCGTTCCTTTGCCAACTTGTTCGGCCGCAACTCCATGAAATCCCGCAGTTGCAAAAGGAGGAACCCACGGCCCAAAATTTGCTCCCGACAAAACTCCCGAAAAAATATCGACAATTGCCCCCAGTCCATAACCTTTATGGCTACCATGTTCACGGTCACCACCAAGTGGGAGCAGGCCTCCGCCATTTTTTACGGCATTGGCATCATCAGTCGGATTTCCGTTGGCATCTTGTACCCAACCGATTGGAGCCGATAAACCTTTTCGTTGTAAAATTTCCATTTTTCCATAAGCAACTGCCGTAGAAGCAAAATCGGCAACAAAAGGTGGTTGATTTCCAGCAGGAACAGAAACCGCAATCGGATTTGTACCAAGCATTTTTTCAACAGCAAAAGTCGGAACTACCAAAGGTGCTGCGTTGGTCATTGCCCAACCAATCATATCGTGTGGCAAAGCCAACATTGAGTGATACCCCGCTATACCAAAATGATTGGAGTTTTGCACCGAAATCCAGCCCGAACCGTAGCGTTTTGCTTTTTTTATAGCTACTTTCATAGCATAAGGGGCAACAACTAATCCTAAACCCTTATCACCATCAATTACGGCCGTAGAAGGCGTTTCGTGAACGATTTTAATTTCAGGATTTGGGTTTAATCGTCCATTATCATACAAACGAACATAGCCAACCAAGCGAGCGGTTCCGTGCGAATCAACACCACGTAAATCGGCTGAAATCAAAACATCAGCTGCGAGTTTCGCATCTTTTTTTGGGCAACCAATACTCAAAAAGATATTTTCTGTAAAACGTCTAAGATTTTTTTCTTTAATCATATAAATGTGGTGCGAACCGAGCATCAGCCGCTTCCAGTTCGCCAAATAAATAGTAGTATAAAAATGGTGTATATAAAGCTACTTGAAAAGTTGCTCTACAATAATTTCAAGCAAAATAATAAAGGTTTTACAGCTAAAGCAAAGAATTTTTCTTAAAATTGCCTTTCGGTTTGATAGATTAACAAACTGTTCACACAATAAACAGATACCTTGACGTTTTTACAGAAACAAACATA
Organism: Emticicia sp. W12TSBA100-4; assembly: GCF_040253585.1. Classification (NCBI taxonomy): domain Bacteria; kingdom Pseudomonadati; phylum Bacteroidota; class Cytophagia; order Cytophagales; family Leadbetterellaceae; genus Emticicia; species Emticicia sp. W12TSBA100-4. Next base: position 271,555 of record NZ_JBELAU010000011.1, on the reverse strand, counting down.
CTCTTATTATGAAAATCTATTTGAAATCATTACTAACCTTATTTTTTTCAAAAACATCCATTCTAAATTCCACACTGGGGCTTGGAGCATTACTATTTGGTTTTCATTTTCCGATTTTCTCACAAGGTCAAATAAAAGTTGATGCCGAGAATCAACACATCACAGTTTTCTTAAATCGTGCTCAAATTGATGCTCGTGTAAAAACTACTGTACAGGCTGGCACAACCAAAATGATAATCGGCAATGTAGCCACAACTGCCGACCCAAATAGTATTCAGATTGGCGGCAAAGGTGATGTGGTGATTATGGGTGTGAAATTCAAACAAAATTATCTCGGTAATAAAAAACGTAGTGTGCTGGAAGACTCATTGAAAATGGCCAAAAGTGAGTTAGAAGTTGTCGATGTTTTAGTGAAAGTGGCTGATAATGAGCGAAATATGCTTATGGCGAACTCAAACATTAAAAATGAGAAAGACGGAGCAACCCCCGAAGATTTGAAAGAAATGATGGATTTTTTCAGAACTAAACTCACAGAAATCGGCACTCGTCAAATGCAATTAGTTCGTCAGTCGAGAGATTTACAAGATAAAATCAATCGTTTTCAGCAACAACTTACTTCGCAAGGCACAAACGTAAATCAACCAGCGGGCGAAATTGAATTGACATTGCAAACAAAAGCATATTCAGCAGTTGAGTTGAATCTTACTTACATTGCAAATAATGCAGGTTGGTCGCCAGTGTATGACATTCGTGCAAAAGACGTAAAAAGCAATATTGATTTGGCTTATCGTGCAAATGTTTACCAAAGTACAGGTATCGACTGGAAAAATGTGAAACTAACACTTTCAACAGCAAATCCAGCTGAAGGTGGCACTAAACCCGAATTATATGCTCAATATGTGAATATTTATGAGCCAGTCGTAATTCAGACAAAAAATGCACGCATGATGAAAGGAGAAGCTCCCCAAGCGATGGAAATGGCTGCTGCACCAGTAGCAATGGCAGATGTTTCAACTACCGCTTCATTTGTCAACACAGTTCAATCAACCTTAGCGGTAAACTTTGATATTTCAATTCCTTACAACATCAACTCTGGCGGAAATGCAGAAATGGTTGATATTCAAAATCATTCATTACGCTCTACTTACAAATATTATACAGTTCCTAAATTCGATAAAGATGCTTTCTTAACGGCGATTATTACTGATTGGGAAAAGTATAATTTACTGCCAGGAACAGCCAATGTGTATTTTGAAGGAACTTTCGTAGGCACAACTGATATTGCAGGTGGAGAAGCCAAAGATTCTTTGTTAATTTCGATGGGAAGAGACAAAAAGATTATCTCTAAGCGTGAGACAATTGAGGAGTTTAAATCAAGAAAAAATGTAGGTTCAAATATCCGTGAAACATTTGGCTATCGAATTACGCTTAGAAACACGAAAAATGAACCAATTTCAATCGTGATGGAAGACCAAGTGCCAATTTCACAAGATAGCAGAATCGAAGTTGAATTGGAAGATGCCATCGGTGCTGATTTCAACCGTGAAACTGGAAAACTCACTTGGAAATTGATTCTCCAACCACTCGAAAACAAAGAGATTTTACTGAAATACAACGTAAAATATCCAAAAGGAAAAAATATTCAAGGACTTTGAAATAGACACGAGATTGGAGATATGGGATTTGAGAAAACATATTTATGCTAATTCTAATCTCGAATCTACAATCTCGAATCTCCAATCTTAAAATATGAATTTACAAGAAATTTGCCAACAAACAGTAGAAGTAGCCAAAGAAGCAGGAGCGTTTATTGCTCAAGAATCAGCTAAGTTTAATAGAAATTCGGTCGAGTATAAAGACGTAAACAACGTAGTTTCGTATGTTGATAAAGAAACCGAAAAAATAATCGTTAGTCGTCTGCGTGAGATTCTCCCTGAGGCAGGATTTATCACAGAAGAAGGTACAGCCGATTCATCTGACCTCGAAGGTTTAAATTGGATTATCGACCCGCTCGATGGAACAGCCAATTTTATTCATGGTTTGCCAAATTACTCAGTAAGTTTGGCTCTTGCTCGTGGAAAAGATGTTTTAGTAGGAGTAGTGTATAATGTCTGCACAAAAGAAGTCTTTTCAGCGACTAAAGGTGGTGGTGCTTTTAGAAACGGCGAAAAAATTCAAGTCTCGCCAATTAAACATTTAGGAGAAAGCCTACTCGCAACTGGATTTCCTTATTATAAATTTGAAAATCAAGATAAATACTTGCTTATTTTGGAATCTTTGATGCAGAAAACGCACGGTTTACGCCGTATGGGTTCGGCAGCAATTGATTTGGCTTACACCGCGTGCGGATATTTTGATGGTTTTTATGAGTATAATCTCAACTCGTGGGATATGGCAGCAGGAATTTTACTTGTAACAGAAGCTGGAGGTTTTGCCACCGATTTTTCGGGTGGAGATAATCATCTTTTTGGTGGAGATGTAGTGGTAGGTTCGGCAGTTCATACGGAACTACTGGCCGAAATTCAACGTTATTGGGCAATATAGTTGTTTCACTTTCAAATATTATTTCTTTATAATTAAATGACCACTTTTGTAATCACACCAGAGAATAAAGACCAGTTGAAAGCGATTTCGAGTTTCTTGAAATTGGTAAATATTCCAGCCAAAACTTATACAACTCAGCAAAAAGAAGACTTGGCTTTGTTTAAGTTGATGGAAGATGAAAAAGAAAGTCCTATATTAAACAGGGAAGAAAAATTAGACTTTGAAAACTGGTTGCGTCAATGAAGTATGCATATAAAGCAAGTTTTGAACGTGATGTTAAAAAAAGTCCCCGATTTATTAAAACCTGCCATATTAGATATTATTGAAGATATTAAAAGAGCCAGTAGTGTAAATGAAATTACAGGTGTAAAGAAAATGGTAGGCTTTAAAAATGTTTATCGGATTCGTACAAAAGGCATCAAAGATTATCGAATTGGGGTTCTATTTTGAAAATGAGACAGTAATCCTTAGCCGTTTCTTAGCTCGTAAAGAAATTTATAAAAATTTTCCTTAGATAATGAATATTGAAGCATCAAGCGAAATATCGCTAAAATATCCAATCGGAGATTTTGAATATGGTAAAAAATACACCAAATCAGATACTCGTTCACATATAAAGGTTTTAGAGAAATTACCTCAACGATTAAAGGCTTTGACATCAAAACTATCTGATGCTCAATTAGATACACCTTACCGTCCTGAAGGATGGACGATTCGTCAAGTCGTGCATCATATTGCTGACAGCCATATCAATATGTTTACTCGTGTACGTTTTGCATTGACCGAAGAAAATCCACCAATCAAAGGTTATGACGAAGCTGCTTGGGCATTATTACCTGATCACTCTTTGCCAATTAAGCCATCTTTACAAATTATCGAAGGTTTACACAAGCGTATGGTGGTACTTTTCAAAAGCCTTGATAAGAAAGGATTAAATAAAACTTATTACCATGGAGGGTACAAGAAATCGTTTGATATGCAGGAAGTTATCGCCTTGTATGCTTGGCATTCGGAGCATCATTACCAACACATTATTCAAGCACTAAAATGATAGAAAACATTATTATCGGACTCATTTTCGCTGGTGCAGTAGCTTATTTAGTTAATACCGTACGTAAACAATTTTCCTCAAAGTCTTCGGGCTGTGCCAGTTGTGCAGGAAACTGTCAAGTCAGCAAGATTGAGATTCCTACAAAAGATTAAAAATATACCCTCCCTATTGGGGAGGGCAGGGAGGGGCTTTACATAGGTGTAAATGTTGCTTCATCAATAATCTGATGGGCATGTTCTTTTCCCAAATATTTATCAATAATATTATGAGCCAAATAAATTATTGGAGTTAGCAAAATTGCGACTACAAACTTATAAATGTAATTATTCGTTCCAGTAGTAAGAACTTCCGTAATCGTCCAGTTTCCAAAAACATAAAAGGCAATAAAAACCACTACAAAGCTATCAATCAACTGAGAAATAAGCGTTGAACCTGTGGCACGCAACCAAATCATTTTATTATTGGTATATTTTCTGAGCCAATGAAAAACCGTTGCATCCAAGATTTGTCCAACTAAAAAGGCTGTAATTGACCCCAAAATGATACCAAGGCCTTGGCGGAAGATGATTCCGTAAGCATCATCAATATTTAGAAAATTTCCAGCTTTATCTTTATTATTGTGATTTACCCAAAAATCAGCGGGCGAAACTATCGTCGAAATATAAATAATGATAAAAGCATAAGCAATCAAAATGGCGGTTAGGTAAGAAATTTTCTTTACGCCAGATTTACCAAAATATTCATTGATAATATCTGAGGTAATGAAGACAAATGGCCAGTTTAGAACCCCAGCCGACATATTAAAATTGAACTTCTGCCCAAATAACGGAATTTGTAATGGGTCAATTCCGAGAGTAGCTTCAACCGAAAAAATCTTTGCCCCAATTACTTCAGCTACAACGGCATTGGTCAAGAAAATCCCGCACAAAACAAGATAAAGTGTTTGTTTTTTAGTTCTTATTGAGTCAGACATTTTTAGTTTAGATATTGGTTTTTTGTTACTGAGAATCTATACCAATTTCCAGTAACCAGTTACAAGTCACTAATTATCACGCCATCTTGCATAACCAATTTTCGGTCGGCCATATTTGCCAAATGTACGTTATGAGTAATAATAACAAATGTTTGATTGAATTGTTTCCTCAACTCAAAAAACAATTGATGTAATTCTTCTGCATTTTTTGAGTCGAGATTTCCACTTGGTTCATCGGCAAAAACTACCGCTGGAGAATTAATCAATGCCCTCGCAACGGCTACTCGTTGCTGTTCTCCACCCGAAAGTTCCGAAGGAAAATGCTTTGCTCGTTCTTTCAAACCCAAAAGTTGGAGTAATTCTTCCGCCCTTTTAGTGGTTTCTGTCTTATCTTTTCCACCAATCCAAGCTGGTAAACACACATTTTCTATGGCCGTAAATTCGGGCATAAGGTTATGAAATTGAAAAATAAAACTAATTTTTTCATTCCTAAATTTTGCTAACTCCTTGTCTTTCAATAAACTATAATCAACTCCGTTGAGTAAGACTTCGCCAGAATCGGCTTTATCGAGCGTGCCGAGAATTTGAAGAAGTGTAGTTTTTCCTGCTCCTGATGCTCCAACTATCGAAATAATTTCACCTTGATTTATTTCTAAGTCGATTCCTTTTAAAACCTGTAAGTTTCCGTAGTTTTTTTTTATACTTTTAGCTGTTAGCATTTTTCATTGGGGTGATTCTCCAGAATCACTCTTATTAAATTTGTTATAAAACTTTAATAATAAAATAATGACTAAAAATAAGCCTTTTTTGCTGATAATTTATGATAATTTTTAATCTTACACCAAATTAGCAATAAATTGATAATTGATAATTGATAATTCATAATTGTTCACTAATTTAGCAAAAAATTTAAAACTAAAAAAAATCCTACTTTACATGAACGTTCACGAGTATCAAGGTAAAGAAATACTAAGCCGTTATGGTGTACGAATCCAGCGTGGTATCGTAGCCGAAACACCTGAGCAGGCCGTAGCTGCCTATCAGCAAATTGCCGAAATGACTAACTCTAAGTTTGCCGTTGTGAAATCACAAATACATGCGGGCGGACGTGGAAAAGGAAGTATCGTAGGCATTGAGCAAAGAGGTGTTCAATTAGCAAAATCTGCTGATGATGTAACAAGAATCTCAACAAATTTGCTTGGAAATGTATTAGTAACAATCCAAACTGGAGCAGAAGGCAAGAAAGTAAACAAAGTTTTGGTTGCTGAAGATGCTTATTATCCAGGCGAAAGCGAGCCGAAAGAATATTATATGGGTATTTTGCTTGATAGAGCAAAAGGCTGCAATGTAATCATGGCTTCGACTGAAGGTGGTATGGATATCGAAGAGGTGGCTGAGCATACACCTGAGAAAATTTTCAAAGAGTGGATTGACCCACGTGTTGGTTTACAGGCTTTCCAAGCTCGTAAAATTGCTGATAAATTAGGTCTTACAGGTACTGCAAACAAAGAAATGGTGAAGTTTGTAACTTCTTTGTATCAGGCTTATGTTGAATCTGATTCTTCAATGTTTGAAATCAACCCTGTGTTGAAAACATCTGATAATAAAATTTTGGCCGTTGATGCTAAAGTAAATATAGATGATAATGCTCTTTACCGTCACCCAGATTTAGCAGCAATGCGTGATGTAGAAGAAGAGGATCCATTAGAAGTTGAAGCATCAAACAATGACCTAAATTACGTAAAACTTGATGGTAACGTTGGTTGTATGGTAAATGGTGCTGGTTTAGCAATGGCTACTATGGACATCATCAAGCTCGCTGGTGGTGAGCCTGCAAACTTCCTTGACGTAGGCGGTGGAGCAAATGCTAAAACTGTTGAAGCTGGTTTCAGAATTATCTTGAAAGACCCGAACGTTAAGGCGATTTTGATTAATATTTTTGGTGGTATCGTTCGTTGCGACCGTGTTGCTACTGGTGTTGTTGAGGCTTACAAAGCTATCGGCGAAATTCCAGTGCCAATTATCGTTCGTTTGCAAGGAACAAACGCTGCTGAAGGTGCTGCCATCATCAACGAGTCAGGTTTGAAAGTATATTCAGCAATTGTGTTGAAAGAAGCAGCCGAATTAGTTGAGAAAGTATTGAACGAAAATTAATCTTTCGTTTGAAGTATATAAAAAAGGTGTTATTCTCAGAATAACACCTTTTTTGTTGCAATCAATCTTTGTGAGCAGCAGCTGTTTTCTGGCAACAACTTGGTAAAGCATCATGCGATTTTTGGTCGGCAATGATTTCGTCGGCATCGTAACCAATTTTTGAAATTACTTGCTTGATTTTTTCTGGATTTGTCTTTTTTGTATTGTAAGTAATCGTTACAACTTTATCATCTAAGTTTAAGTTAGAATTAACAATTCCTTTTGAAACGCCCAAGTCACGCTCGATACGCTTTTTGCACATACCACATTTTGCTGATGTTTTGATTTTTACTTCAGCAGTTTTTGGTGGCTCTATTGCAAAAGTTAATGTACTGATAGTCAGTAAAATAGTTAAAATTGAAATGAGTTTTTTCATTGTTTGATTACGTTTTATTATTGATTAAATTATTCTTTTAATACGATTCCGTTAGGTTGGCTACCTACTGAAATATCCTTTGTTTTCGTATGATTTACAGCATCAATCACCGAAACAGTATTTCCTTTTTGATTGACCACAAATGCTCGTTTCATATCTTTTGTAAAAGTTATGGCGTGAGCATCATTACCAGTTACGATGCTCCCTTTCAAACTCCAAAGATTATTTTTTCTTTCAAAATATGCTACTTTATTTTCACCTGCTTGACAAATCCAAAGTTCGTTAAGGCTTTGATTATAAGCGATTTGTCCAGGTGTAAAAGCAACATCTAAATAATCAACGACAGTTAAAGTTTTGGCATCTATGATATTTATGGTATGGGCAACTTTGTTTTCTACATAAATTTTGTCATCACTTCCAGCCCAAACATTGGTCGGAAAAGCGTCAACTTTTATTGTTTTGGTAATTAATCTTGTTTTAGCATTCAAAACATAAACAAAACTGCTTTCACCCAATGCCACAAAAACATACTGCCCATCTTTTGAAAAAACGACTTCTGAGGGATCAGCACCAAGCGTAACTTGACTTTTTAGCATTCCATTATTGGCATCATAAACAAACATTTCGCCTGTATGTGTCGAGCTTGCTGTCCAGATTTCACTCCCATCAGGACTAAAAACTGCATTGAAATTGACACTTGGAACTGCTATTTTCAACAAAGTATTTCCATTTTGAGCATCAAGAACGGCCACACCACCTTTTTTATCAGTTGCATTATGCAATGCTGCATGGCCAAGTAAAAAGTCAAATTCGGGTAAAGCAACTGCCAATTTTTTCCCATCGGTCGAAAGATTTATATGGTGTGGAAAACGCCCAAGTTCGGTCATTTGAATGATATTTTTTACACTTAATTCATTCAAATCAATGATTGAAACATTGTTGCTTGCTCCGTTTACAACATACCCCTTTGGATAATCTGTAACTATTGGTTCGGTTTCTATTCCTTTCTTCTCTTTACATGATGATAAAAATAGAATGAAAAATAAACCATTGATAATCAGTATTTTAAATGTGTAAATTCGTTTTTTTAATTGCATTATATTATATTTTTTCTTATATATAAAACGAATTTACCGAGTTTAAATGTATATTTTAAAAGTATTTTACTAAAAACTAAATTCGACCACCTAATTTATAACGGGTGCCAAAATAGATTATACGACCAACAACTGGCCCCCATGCACTTCCAGCATCAAATCTGCTACCGAATGGATTTTCGGGTGTAATGATTGGTGATTTTTGAGTAAAATTAGTTAAGTTTTCACCACCAACATATACATCCCATCTTCTGAACGAACGACTTACTTGTGCATTCAGATTTATGAACGCTGGTGCAAACTGAATTGGCATGGTTTCATAACTTGTATGTAGGTACTCGGTCGATAAATTAGGAATTCGTCGTTTGCCATTATACTGTAAAGTTGCATCAAATTTCCATTTATCGTAAGGGAGGGCATAGCCAATATTAAACAATATTCTATCTCTTGGAATAAACATTTTCTGAACCGTAATTTTCTGCTCAAATGCTTTTCCCAAAGTCTGCCAAACATCCGAATAACGGTAAGCAACTTTAAATTCAAGACGAGGAGCCGGCACGAGATTTAGCTCGATTTGTGCTGAATTTGCAAAGTTTTTGCCTTGCGAGTTATAGAAATACAAGAAATTTGGATGTTCGGTGTCGCCAATTAACTGATTTTGGAAATTGGTATGAAATAAATCAATAATCAGGTTTGACTTACCAAAAGTTTTTGTCAAACTTACACCATAATTCCACGAAACCTCTGGTTGAATGTTTTCAAGAATACGAATGGTTCGAGAACTAACTAAATTACCAAAATATTCAGCAAATGGATTGGCAGTACGAAAACCTTTTCCAGCCGAGAGTCTTAGTGCTGTATTTTCAGTTGCATTATAAAGAAAATGTAAGCGAGGAGTAAAAATTGTACCGTATAAATTGTGAAAGTCGAGTCGAGTACCAGCAACGGCTGTTAATTTATCAAGGTTTTTGTAGGTGTATTCAAAAAAGCCACCTTTTACAATTTCTTCTCTTTTATATGGTAAATCGGCAAATTTTTCGTCATAATTATCATACAAAAAGCTCAAACCTGTTTTGTAAGAATGATTGGTGTTGCCAAAAATATCTTGATAAATCAGATTTCCGTAGAGGGTTTGTTGTTTTCCGTTGTATGGTCGAAACCCAAATTGAGATTTTGAATCATGTACAATTCCATTTAAAATCAATCCTAAACCTCGATAGGGTTTTGATTGATAGAGCTTTGCCGTTTTTGAAAAGAATTCTGCTCGGTTAGTTGTATTTGAAAATCGGTAAATCAAATTGTCCAGAGACAACGGATTTTTAGTGATTTGTCCACCCAAACGAGTATCATGCAAGTATTTTACGCCAAACTGAGCCACGATTTTATCTGATTCATATTTCCAACGATTAATAAAATTAGCTTGCGTATATTTGGGCAAATCATAAAAATTATCATTGTTTTTATCAATCTTAGTTTGCATCGTTGAGCCGTGTGTCAGTAATGCTACCGACCATTTTGGCTTATTTTCTGCTTTAGGTTTAAAAATATGAGCTAAATTTAGATTGATTTCGCCACGACCTAAACTATTGACATAAGTATTTAAGTAAACCTTCTCGGCCAAATCGGGCTTTTGTAATTCTACATTTATTTGTCCAGTCATTGATTCATAACCATTTACGACCGAACCTGCACCTTTACCAATATCAATCGACTGAATCCAAGTACCTGGAATATAATTTAGGCCGAATGTTGTTGCTAAACCTCTGAGTGAAGGAATATTTTCAACATTCGTTTGAACATAGGTACCTGCCAAACCCAAAAGTTGAATTTGTTTTGCACCTGTTACGGCATCTGCATAACTGACTGAAACCGAGGCGTTTGTCTCGAAACTTTCAGAAAGATTACAACAAGCGGCTTTAGCTAAGGCTTTTGACGTTAGGATTTCTGTATGAATCGGCGAGAGTCTATCCATCGAGGTAGAGCTGCTTCGTACAACCACTTCTTGTAATTGATTCTCAGATTGTAAATAAACCCTTAAATCGGTTTCGTTGCTAATGTCGAGTGTATCAGGTTTATATCCTACGAAGCTGATTATCAGTTTTTTAGCTTTTGAACGAGCAATCGTAAATTTTCCTTCAACATCGGTCGAGGTTGCTATTTTTGTACCGAGCCAGTTGACGGTTGCTCCAATAATTGGCTCTTCTTTTCCATTATTTTTATCCAGTACTATACCACTCACATTTTGAGCAGAGCTATTAACGATACTCAGGAAGAGTATGATAATGATAAAATTATATTTGAGAAAATAATTCATGTTTTCAATATTTTAAGACAATGCCATTGGGTTTTTGTCCAACCGAAATGTCTTTGATTTTTTTGTGATTGACAACATCTACAATTGATACCGTCAGATTTTTTTGATTCGTCACATAAGCTGTTTTCCAATCTTTCGAAAAGGCAATTGCATGAGCGTCTAAACCTGTCTGAATACTACCATGTTTTTTCCAGATGTTATTTTCTCTGACAAAATAATAAACAAAACTTTGTCCTGCATTGCTTACCCACATTTCGTTTAATGCCTGATTATAAGCCACATAGCCTGGTGTAAAACCTAAGTTTATGGTTTCTGTCACTTCAAGTTTATCAACATTAATGATGCTTACACTTTGCCCCATTTCATTATCGACATACATATTTCCATCAACCCCAGTCCATGCACCAACGGGTTCTGCACCAACGGTAATTGTTTTTAAAACTTTTTTTGTTTGAATATCAATCACCGAAACATCGTTACTTTCTCCATTTGCGGTGAAAGCATATTTTCCATTGGCTGAAAAAGTTACCTCTGCTGGTTCGCTTCCAACCGCAATCGAATTTTTAAGAATCATGGTTTGAGCATCAAAAACTAATGCTTTTCCATCATGCTCCATCGAAGTGGTCCATAATTCTTTGCCATCGGGTGAAAAAATTGAATTATGATTGGGTTTATTTAATTCTGTATTTGAAATAACCTGCCCAGTTATAGCATCCACAATCAAAATTTTTCCTTTGGTTTCATGTGTTCCTGTGTGGCCTTCGGTCAAATCAACCCCAGGCACACCAATACTTAATTTTGTGCCATCGGGCGAAAGATAAATGTGATGCGGAAAGTGAATTTCATCATTTGTGCTATGCGATGAATGCCCATTTGATGTCTTGTTCAATTTTATTGTATTGGTAGCATCGCTCGCTAAGTCAACTACCGAGATTGTTGAACTTTCGCCATTGATTACGAAGGCAGAGGGAGACGTAATATTTAGCAATGGTTGTGTATCCTCGCTTGAACAAGCCAGCATTGATAAAAAAACGAGTGTATAAAGAAATATTTTTTTCACTTTGACTAAGTTTTTATAGTTTTTTGATGATTTTTTGAGATACAAAACTGAGTTTTAAGAGAATATCATTAAATAATAAGCATCAAAATTGCCATTCCGACCATTAATAAATCTTCTATAATTGTGACTGTACTCATCGGTAAGTTAAATACTGTTCCCAAGCAAGCACATCTGATTTTGCGTTTATCGACAACACTTTGAATAACCCCAATAGAACTAAAACCCATAATTATTACAGTTGCCCAATTAGTTAATTGCGGCTGAAATGAAGTCAGATAAGCCAAGCCAAGACCAAGTTCAATGAATGGATAAATGAATCCATAAGTCGGTATTTTCATGGCTAATAAATCATACATAGCATAACTTTCAGCAAATGCTTTTAGATTTAAAAACTTGAAAAAGGAAAAAACTATGAAAAAGCCCGCCATAAAATTATTCATGAAGTGCATCCAACTGAAGTGTGTGATTTCAAAAATATCGCTATGAAAAGCCTTTATGATTGAAACCCCCGTGATAAACGAAAATATTAATAAAAGTGGGCGATAAGTCTCAAACCACGTTTTTGGAGCTTCTTCTTCAATAAATGTGGGTGTTACTGTCTTTTCAGTTACCGAATATTTTGAATAAGGTTTAATAACTTCTTGGAAATTACTAAGTGGAATATGTTTGTCCATTTCGACCGTTGCAGCATTGTTTGTTCTGTCAACAGTTACCGATTTTACTCCCTCAACTCCCGAAAATAGATGTTGAATTTTATATTCGCAGGCTTCGCAAGTCATGCCTGTTACTTGAAATGTATGTGTCATTTTATTTCTTGATTTTATTTAACTCTTGATTTCTAAGACAAAGGTACAAGCGTCGGCTGAGTTAAATGTTACAAAATTTCAGACAAGATTTACATGATTTTGTAGTGTATCAATCGAGTTCCGTTTTTTCAATTTGCTATTTTTAAACTCGGTAGGGGTGATGCCCACAATCTGCTTAAATTGGTTCGACAAATGAGCTACACTGCTATAACCAAGTTTCCATGCAATTTCCGAAAGATTCAAATTTCCATTGAAGAGTAACTCTTTTGTTCGCTCAATCTTCTGAGAAATAATATACTTTTCAATGGTAGTCTTTTCAAATGTAGAGAAGCTACTACTTAAATACGAATAATCGTAGTTGAGTTTTTTTACCAAAAAATCTGAAAAGTTTTCAGAAGAAACCTTTAATGAGAAATCTGAATGTATCTCATTGATAATCAGGAGCTTTATTTCTTCAATGATAGCCAAGCGTTCGTCAGTTATCAATTCAAAACCTGAATTATTTAAGGTGATTTCGATAGCTTTTAGTTGAATCTGGGTCACTGTTTCTACCAACTCGACATAACCCAAATCTGTTTTGGCAACCTTGATGCCAATTTTTTCGATGTCTTCACGTACAACCCGTACACAACGGCTGCACACCATATTTTTGATGAGTAGTTTCATTATATAAAATATTCAATGAGAAATTGAAGCTAAATTAGCTTAGGTGTTTCGTCAAGAATACTTTATCAAATCAAGAAAGATTGAATGAAAATCAAGATGGTTCGACCATCTGACGGAGGGGCAGAAGAATTATTTTTAGAAGAAACATTATCTAAAATTTCTTCTACGATTGATTTAAAAAAAGAATTAACAGCTGTTTTTACCCAATCTAAACCATTTTGAACAAATTTGGCTACGTTTTGCGAGGCAGATGAAGAATAATCTACATTTTCGTACTTTTCTTCTTCAGTGCAGCACTTAGATTTTTTTACGGTAGTTTTTTGAGGAGAGGTATCTTTTTGCGAAGTTTTATTGCAGCAAACTCCGTTGCTTTTATGTAAAGAAGTTTGTTTTCCTCTTACGGTGCAAGAATGTTCAACCAAGCCAAAGCCTGTACTACTTAGTAGTACAATTACTGCCATCAACACATTAAATATGCGGAATAGAGCCTTTTTCATTGATTTGATTGAATTACATACAAATGTATAAATTTAGAAACAAAATTTGCAAGAAAAAGTTCAAGATTTTATGCTAAAAGGCTTCCATTGGGTACTTTTTGTTGTGGTTCGGATAAAACTACCTCACCATCTTCTAAAATAAAGCCAGTTGTAAGTACTTCCGATATAAAATCAGCGATTTGGCGTGGAGGAAAGTTTGTGACACAAATTACTTGTTTACCAAGTAATTGTTCTTTTGTGTAAAGTTTGGTGATTTGAGCTGAAGAACGTTTGATTCCGATTTTAATTCCGAAATCTATCAATAGCTTATAAGCAGGTTTTCGTGCTTTTGGAAAATCATTGACTTCGATGATTGTTCCAGCACGGAGTTCTACTTTCTCAAAATCTTGCCAAGTGATAGTTTCGTTCATTTTTTTGATGTTAGATGTTCGAGTTATGATGTTAGAATTGAGGTTTTACCCAGCATAGAACATCGTAACTCGAGCATCAATAAAATTATTTCAAACTTCCAACCATATCTTCTGGTTTTACCCAAGCATCAAATTCTTCGGCTGTCAGATAACCTAAACTAATGGCTGTTTCTTTCAAAGTTGAACCATTTTTATGGGCAGTTTGAGCAATTTCTGCTGCTTTATAATACCCGATTTTAGTATTGAGGGCGGTTACAAGCATCAAAGAATTATTTACGTGCTTCTTGATATTTTCTTCAATTGGAGCTAAACCAACTGCACATTTATCGTTGAATGACACACAACCCTCGCCAATTAAACGTGCTGAATGTAAGAAATTGAAAATCATTACTGGTTTGAATACATTTAACTCAAAATGACCTAAGGCACCACCGAAGTTGATAGCTACGTCATTTCCCATTACCTGAGCGGCAATCATTGTGAGGGCTTCACACTGCGTTGGGTTCACTTTTCCTGGCATAATTGAAGAACCTGGCTCATTATCTGGAATAAATAATTCGCCGATACCAGCACGTGGGCCCGATGAAAGCATACGAATATCGTTGGCAATTTTCATCAAGCTTGCAGCTACGGTTTTCAATGCTCCGTGAGCTTCAACGATGGCATCGTGAGCTGCCAGTGCCTCAAATTTATTTTCAGCTGTAATGAATGGAAGACCTGTCAGGTCGGCAATGTGTTTGGCAACTGATTCTGAGTAACCTGCGGGTGTATTTATTCCAGTTCCCACGGCTGTTCCACCAAGTGCAAGTTCAGAAAGGTGTTCTAAGGTATTTTTGATGGCTTTTAAACCATGATTTAGCTGTGAAACATAACCCGAAAATTCTTGACCAACCGTCAAAGGTGTTGCATCCATGAAATGTGTGCGACCAATTTTCACAACATTCATAAACTCAGCCGATTTTGCTGCCAAAGTATCACGTAATTTTTCGATACCTGGGATTGTCACTTCAATCAGCATTTTATATGCCGCAATATGCATAGCTGTCGGGAAGGTGTCATTTGATGATTGCGACTTATTTACATCATCATTTGGGTGGAGAAACTTTTGTTTGTCGCCTAAATCTCCGCCTTGTAAAACGTGGCCACGGTAGGCAATTACTTCATTGCAATTCATGTTTGACTGTGTACCTGAACCTGTCTGCCATACAACTAAAGGAAATTGGTCATCCAGTTTTCCTGCTAAAATTTCGTTGCAAACTGTTCCAATCAAATCAGCTTTTTCTTTTGGTAAAACACCTAATTCGTGGTTGGCCAGAGCCGCTCCGTGTTTCAAATATGCAAATGCCTTGATGATTTCTTTAGGCATCTTATTAATATCTTGAGCAATTTTAAAGTTTTCGATTGAGCGTTGAGTTTGAGCTCCCCAATATACATCAGCAGGTACTTGTACCTCGCCCATCGTATCTTTTTCTATTCTGTATTGCATGATTTGTTGTTAATTATAAATAAGAGTGTTTTGAAAATTAATCGTTTCCGCAAAAATAACTTAGAATTGAATATACTTTTGAAAAACTATACTTTTTTTACGAATTGACACAAAAAAAGCATGACATAAGCCATGCTTGGAAGATAAATGTATCTTTTTAATTAATTTAGTCGGTAAGGTACAATTAAATTAAACTCAGGTATTTCTACATGAAATTGCTTACCATCAATGAGACGTTCCATTAGGTAAGTGCCTACCATTTTGCCAATAGTAGTTTTTAGATTACAGCCCGAAACATATTCGTGCGTTTCACCTGGTTCTAATACAGGTTGAATCCCAATTACCCCTTCGCCTTCTACTTCTCTGACAGTGGCGTTTGTGTCAAAAATAAACCATTGACGGCGTAGCAATTGGACTGTGTTTTCACTATTATTTTCGATGCAAATTCGATAAGTAAAAACAAAGTGTTCTTGAAGTGGGTTTGAATATGAAGGCTGATATTCAGTTTTTACGGTTACTCTAACACCAGCAGTTACAGCAGTTGTTGTCATAGTGTATTGGTATAGGTTATTTTAATAATCGAGGGATTTGTTCCGCAATTTAAGGTTTTATCTACTTTTATTATATTAATTTGCATAAAACTTCCTGAACGGATACAAAAAGCGATAGTTATAATAATTTAACGAAGTAAAATTACTGAAAATATTTAAATCAACTTATTTTTTTTAGTGTATGGATGTAAAAATCGAAGAAAGTTGGAAAATTAGATTAAAAAATGAGTTTGAGAAAGCTTATTTTGAGAATCTGATAAATTTTGTAAAGGATGCCTACCGCTCAACGGTGTGTTATCCGCCTGGTGGATTAATTTTTAATGCCTTTGATAAATGCCCGTTTGATAAAACAAGGGTAGTTATTTTGGGACAAGACCCTTATCATGGCCCACGACAAGCCAATGGCTTGAGTTTTTCAGTCAATGATGGGGTAACTTTTCCACCATCGTTGATCAATATTTTTAAAGAACTTAACGAAGATTTGGGTGTGCCATTTCCAAAAAGTGGAAACCTCGAACGTTGGGCTGAACAGGGAGTCCTACTCCTTAATTCGACACTTACAGTGCAAGCTTCCAGTGCTGGTTCACACCAAAACAAAGGATGGGAGCAATTTACAGACGCTGTAATCAGGTGTATTAATGATGAAAAGGAAGGTGTAGTATTTCTACTTTGGGGAAAATACGCCCAAGATAAAGGTAAGATTATTGATACAAAAAAGCATTTTGTGTTGAAATCTAAACACCCATCACCAATGTCGGCAAATTTTGGAGGTTGGTTTGGAAACAAACACTTTAGCCAAACTAATAATTATTTGAGAAGTAGGGGAGTGGCAGAGATTGAATGGTGAGTTTTTAATAATTAATGCTATTTGGTGAATGTTTAAGGAAAGAAATCTAAGTTTCAATAATTAAACATTCACCATTAACAATTCATTATCATCTAATAATTGAGAATAATCTGCTCCAACGAATTTTGTTTAAGAAACTGCCTTCGCTGTCGATTGACATCCAAATGAATACTGCTTTTCCTACGATGTGGTCTTCAGGTACAAATCCCCAGAAACGGGAATCGTCCGAACCGTGACGATTATCTCCCATCATAAAGAAATAGTCTTGTTTGAAAGTATATGATGTGATAACTTTTCCATCGAGAGTGATTTTTCCATCAGCATACTTGGCGTTTTCATTGCCATCAAAAGTAGTGATAACTCCTTTATAAAGAGCAATGTTTTTCTCATCAAGTGTAACTGTCATTCCTTTTTTAGGAATTGTAATCGGGCCAAAATTATCTCTATTGAATGGGAAAAGTTTTGGATTGTGTGGGAAAGTGGGGAAACGCATATCAGCCGAGTCACTTTTTGGCATAATCATCGGTGTTACACTTTTCACAAAATCCAAGTTTTTCATATCATTCACTGCTTTTGCTGATGCCGTGACGTAATAAATAGTTTTATCAGTCATTCGCATATCTTGCTCAAACTCAGTGATTTCGTATTTCTTGAAAATCTTTTCGTTTACCTGCGTATTGGTTTCGATGGCATATTCCATCTGCATTTTTTCAGGATTGTCCGACATTTTTCCGTTGATGAATACCTGACCATTACGTACTTCCAAAACATCGCCTGCAATTCCTACACAACGTTTGATATAGTTGGTACGTAAATCGACAGGGTATTTATCGAATCCACCAAATTCATCAGGTCTTTCTGGGCAACCAGGGTAATTAAAAACTACTACATCATTGTTTTTTACACTCGTAAAACCTGGTAAACGGAATTGTGGAAGTTGAATAAGTGTAGAATAGGAAGGAATATCAGTAAACCAAATTTTTTGGTGCGTAAGTGGCACTTGTAAAATAGTTTTCGGAGTACGTGAACCATAATGAAGTTTACTAACGAATAAGAAATCGTTGATTAATAAACTTTTTTCCATCGAAGCCGTTGGAATTGTATATGCTTCTAAAAACATCCATCTAATTAGTGTTGCTGCTACTACTGCAAATAACACCGAGTCCCACCATTCTCTGATGGCTGATTTTTTCTTTATTGGTTTTGTGCCGTTAGTTTCTATTTCTGCCATTGATTATTAAATTGTGCTATTGGCGGTTAGCCATTTGGGCGGTCCGTTTTTAGCGATTATTCTTAAATTAAGTATATTTTTATTTAATTTCTCAAAAACCCATCAAATCTTTCATTCCGAAAACACCTTCTTTATTGTTGAGCCATTCGGCGGCAATGACCGCACCAAGTGCAAAACCATTGCGACTATGAGCAATGTGGGTAATTTCTATCTGGTCAACGTCAGAAATATATTTTACAGTATGCGTTCCAGGTACTTTTCCCTCTCTCGACGACCAAATCGGTACTTCATTTTCTGCCGCAATTTGGTTATTTACCCAAGAGCTTTTCTCCGAAAGGTTATCAATGATTCCTTCAGCCAGCGTGATGGCTGTTCCGCTTGGAGCATCTTTTTTTTCGGTGTGATGAATCTCATTGGTTGAAACTTTAAATTCTTTATGAGGGTTCATCAAGCGAGCCAAAGTTTTATTTAGCTCAAAGAAAAGGTTTACGCCAATACTATAATTTGAAGCATAAAAAAATGCTGCTTTATTTTCGATGCAAAGCTTTTCGATTTCAGATTTGTGTTGAAGCCAACCTGTTGTTCCGCACACAGTCGGAATTCCGAACTCCATGCAATATTTTAGATTTCCGTAGGCCGATTCGGGCGAACTAAATTCAATCACAACATCAGTGTTTTCACGGCTAAGGGCTAAAATCTCAGTACGATTACTCACATCAATTTTTGCAGAAATTTCATGACCACGCTGTAAAGCAATCTGTTCGATTACTTTACCCATTTTTCCATACCCTAAAAGTGCAATTCGCATACTTCCAGCTTGTAATTTATTTGATTTATTAAAAGTTTAATCTAAGTTTTACACCAGCGGATGCTCCGAATGATGAAGATTCTAAAGCTGGTTCAAGTTTTAACGAAATATCTTCAGTCATATCGAAACCTTTAAGGTGTGCCGAAACATTGGCTTGGATGGCTTGTAAAGTCCAACCTACTGCAAGACCTATCCAAGAAAGGTCACGTTGACGGCGGTAGGCTTTTACGGCTGGTTCGATTTGTGTTTGAACAAACGGCCCTCGAAGCTCACCATTGACAGGAATAAACACCTCAGTTTTTTTATCAACAACAAGTTGAGATAAATAACTTTTATAGAATTTATATTTATCGTTATTCCACCAAATGGTATAAACTCCGCCCGCTGCTGCTGCATATACAATCGGAATTACCCAATATTGCTTGTTTGTGGCTTGTCCCCAACCCGGGAGAACCAACGAGCGTAACAACACAGTTCGTGGAATACTCCTCTTGTTTGAAGAATCTGTTTTGAGTACGCTTTTCAGAAAACTCAATTTCTTAGTACTATCAACCACTGCTTTTGTTGTACTCAATACTTTAGTTGTATCAAGTTTTTGTGCAAGAGTAGTGCTCGAAATAAAAGAAAGGACGATTAAAATCCGTATCATTATGTTTTATTTTTTGATTTTATTAACGCTCACAAGGTGATGTAAGTATCAGAAAATCAAGTATTTAACATTCCTTAACGAATCAATCGTTAACTTTAATTGCATTAAGGATTTTGTCGAGTTCTTCTTTTGAAGTAAACGGAATCTTAATTTCTCCTTTGTGTTTATCATCCGCTTTTACCAAAACTTTTGTTCCGAAATATCCTTGTAATCTAAATTGTAATGAAGATATTTCTTGCTTAATCGTTACTTGACGAGTTGCTTTCCCTTCTTCTGGAATTATCAAAGTTAATCTACGAACTTCATCTTCTACTTTTCTTACTGACCAGTTTTCCTGAACAATCTTGTTGAAAAGCTTAATCTGAGTTTCGTGATTATCGATATTTATCAACGCACGTGCATGCCCCATCGAAATCTCACTATCTCTGACTGCTGCTTGAATAACATCTGGCAGTTTCAATAACCTCAAATAATTATTTACAGTTGTACGGTTTTTTCCGACTCTATCACCAAGTTCTTCTTGTTTTAGTTGAAATTCGCTCAACAAACGGTGATAACTTAGGGCAATCTCGATGGCATTCAGGTTTTCACGTTGAATGTTTTCAATGAGTGCCATTTCGAGCATTTGTTGGTCGTTGGCAGTACGAATATAGGCAGGGATTTTGCTAAATCCTGCAAGTTTCGAAGCCTGCAAACGTCTTTCTCCCGAAATAAGTGTATATTTTCCTGGGCTTGATTCTTTAACCGTAATGGGTTGAATAATACCCAAAACTTTTATTGACTCGGCCAATTCTTGCAATGCTTCTTGGTCGAAGTGTGTACGTGGTTGAAATGGATTAGTTTCTACCGATTCAATCATGATTTCGTGCATCGAACTCATGGCTTCCATTCGGCGTGGTACGGGGGTTTCAAAACTTTTTTCAGCCCCTTTTTCCGAACCCGAATCAGACAGCAATGCTCCAAGACCCCTTCCGAGTCCAGTCATGCTCTTCTTTGTGTTTGCTACCTTAGGCTCCATAATATCTTAATTGATGAATAAAGAAACATCACTGTTTTTATTCATTTGCTAATTGTTGATTGAAATTTGTTTAGTTATCCACCCCAAGCTTTCCGTTTTTAACCAAAATTTCACGAGCGAGATTCAGATAACTAATTGCACCTTTGCTATCGGCATCTTGAGCAAGTGCTGGAACACCATAACTTGGTGATTCTGAAAGTCGAATATTTCGTGGAATAAGGGTTTGGAAAACCATATTTCTGAAGTGAGTTGTTACTTCATGCACCACTTGGTTCGATAAACGTACCCTTAAATCATACATCGTCAGCAAAATCCCTTCGATTGTTAGAGCAGGGTTGAGGCGTTGTTGAATAATCTTAATGGTATTCAGCAACTTACCGAGTCCTTCTAATGCAAAGTATTCGCATTGCACTGGTACTATAACCGAATCGGCGGCCGTCAGACTGTTGATAACGATTAAACCCAGCGATGGCGAGCAGTCGATAATGATAAAATCGTACATGTCTTTTACATCCATGAGCGATTCTTTCATTTTCTCTTCACGTTTAGGAAGGTTAATCATCTCAATTTCAGCACCCACCAAGTCGATGTGTGATGGCAGTAAATCGAGGTTCGGAAAATCGG
The DNA here is from genome assembly GCF_040253585.1 of Emticicia sp. W12TSBA100-4. NCBI lineage: Bacteria > Pseudomonadati > Bacteroidota > Cytophagia > Cytophagales > Leadbetterellaceae > Emticicia > Emticicia sp. W12TSBA100-4. The sequence continues at coordinate 250,354 of NZ_JBELAU010000011.1, read as the reverse complement.
TTTCGATGATAATATCACGTGGGCGAATATCATCAACCATACATTCATAAATACTGTTTTCAACCTCCTTCGGATTAAAACCCAATCCTGAAGTGGCGTTAGCCTGAGGGTCTGCATCAATAATGAGCGTACGGAATTCGAGGGCAGCCAAACTTGCTGCAAGGTTAATTGTGGTTGTGGTTTTGCCTACACCACCTTTTTGATTGGCAATTGCTATTATTTTTCCCATTTCTTGTGGTTAGAGAAAATTACTGGCTCAAATATCAGACTTTTAATGTTAATAAACAATTAAATGTTCCACGCTGTGGGTAAAATGTTCCACGATGTGGATAAGATTTTACTTGAATTTACGATTTATGAATGACGATTTACGAATAATTGTTGATTTAGATGACATACTTTTTAGTTATCCTTTTGATAGTCAGTTAGTTGTGCATTTTTGAATTATTGAAATTAAAATTTATGGTTTTCACTATGATTTTTTCTTTTCAAATTCGTAAATCGTCATTCGTAAATCGTAAATTTGCAACATGCGTTACATAATTGAATGTTCATATAGAGGCACAGCTTTTCATGGTTGGCAGATTCAACCCAACGCCACAAGCGTGCAAGAATGTATTGAAAAAGCCCTTTCAATGGTGCTGAAAGAAAAAATTGAAATTACAGGCAGTAGTCGAACCGATGCAGGAGTTCATGCCGCACAGCAGTTTGCACATTTTGACTTTGATAAATTGATTGAAGCACCTGAAAAGCTTGTAAATAGTTTGAATGGAATTCTGACAAAAGATATTGCTATTCATCAAATAAAATTGGTTTCCGATGAATTTCATTCTCGATTTGATGCTACTCATCGCAAATATATTTACAGAATTCAGCAAGAAAAAAGCCCTTTCGGATACGAAACTTCTTATTTTTATAAGTCTAAACTCGACCTTGACTTGATGAATAAAGCAGGAGAACTAATGCAGAAATATGTTGATTTTCAGTGCTTTAGCAAGGTAAAGACAGATGTTCAAACTTTTAATTGTAAGATTGAATTTGCTTACTGGGAACAACAAGGTCAAACATTATTGTTTCATATAAAAGCTGATAGGTTTTTGAGAGGAATGGTACGGGCAATTGTTGGAACAATGATTGAAATCGGTGCTGAAAGATTAAGTTTAGTAGCTTTTGAGCAAATAATTATTTCCAAAAATAGAAATAATGCGGGTAGAGCAGTGCCGCCCGAAGGTCTAACTTTGGTGGAGGTTGGGTATAAATTCTAAAAAATGAGAAAGATTGAAATAGAAAAAATAAGTAGCAAACAAGATTTAGAGGATGTTAAGCAACTATTCCGAGAATACGTTGATTTTTTGCAAATAAATCTTGATTTTCAAGACTTTGAAAATGAATTGGCAAAGTTACCAGCAAAATATGCTGAGCCAGAAGGCTCAATTTTCTTAGCCAAAGTAAATGGCCAGCCAGCAGGTTGTATTGCACTTTGGAAACTTGAAAATGGTGTTTGTGAAATGAAACGCTTATTTGTAAAAACTCAATTTCAAGGTTTGGGGCTGGGGAAAATGTTGGCAAACAGATTGATGGAGGAAGCAAAAGCTAAAGGGTATTTAACAATGAAGTTGGACACTTTAAGACGTTTAGAATCTGCCAATTATTTATATGCTTCTTTGGGTTTTGGAGAAACTCAAGCCTATAATTTTAATCCCGAACCAGATATTGTTTATTTTGAAAAAGCATTAGTTTAATGGCAATTATAGGAAAAGATATAGAACAAGCAATTGAAGTTTTGAAGGGAGGTGAGGTGATTGGCTTACCTACCGAAACGGTTTATGGTTTAGCAGGAAATGCCTATAATTCGGAAGCAATTACTAAGATTTTTACGGTAAAAAATCGCCCAACTTTCGACCCACTGATTGTGCATACATCAAGTATTGAGCGAGTTCGTGAGTTTGTAAAAGAAATACCCGAACAAGCACAACTATTGGCTAAACACTTTATGCCAGGGCCTTTGACTTTGCTTTTACCAAAAAAAGAAGTCATTTCTGATTTAGTGACGTCTGGACTTGAAACGGTTGCGGTCAGAATTCCGAGTCATCCTTTGGCCTTAGATTTATTACAAAAACTTGATTTTCCGTTGGCCGCTCCGAGTGCCAATCCTTTTGGTTATATTTCTCCAACTTCTGCACAACATGTTGATAATCAGCTCGGTGATAAAATAAAGTATATTTTAGATGGCGGAGAATGTAAGGTCGGAATTGAATCTTCGATTATTGGTTTTTTTGATGATGAAATCGTAGTTCTTCGCAAAGGTGGTCTGGCAATTGAAGAAATTGAAGCAGTTGTAGGAAAAGTTAGAATTGAAGAACATTCGTCTTCAAACCCGAAAGCCCCTGGAATGCTTAAAAGCCATTATGCACCACGGACTCAATTATCAATTATTAATTATAAATCGGGCGGCGTACCGATATCAATTGATTCTTCGACTGACGTGGGTTATTTGGGGCTTGATAAATTTAATGCAAATATTCCTATTGAAAATCAACTTTTACTTTCCCCATCGGGAGATTTAAGTGAAGCTGCCAAAAATCTTTTTGCGTATATGCGTTTGCTTGATGCTCGTGGTTTTGATAAAATTTATACCGAATTACTTCCCGAAAAAGGTTTAGGGAGAGCTATCAACGATCGTATAAAAAGAGCAACGACCCAAGAATAGATTTCGTGGGTCGTTGTTTATATGCTATTTTTATTTCTTAGTTTTCTGTAATCACAAATTCTACTCTGCGATTTTTTGTCCTATTATCCTCAGTATCATTTGGTGCAATTGGGTCTTCTTGTCCTTTTCCTATTGCTTTTATTCTATTGGCTGCCACACCTTTATTAAATAGATAATTAGAGACAACTGTTGCTCTAAAATGCGATAAAGAAAGATTCAAACGTGGGTCTCCGTTATTATCTGTATAACCTACAATCTCGAGTTTTACTTTGGGGTTTAGCTTCATTGTATTTACTAATTTATCAAGCTGCGGGAAAGATTGTGCTTTAATTTGGGAACTACTTTGCTCGAAGTACAAATTGCTCAAACGAAAGCGTTTACCAACACCAAGATTCTCAAATATTTCAACTTTTACGTTAAAGTCTTCGTCTGTTATAACTGTTGCATTATCAACATAAACTTTTTCTGCTTTTTTTGGAGCAGGTTCTGGTTTTTTCTCTATTGGTTTTTCGGGAGTTGTAACAGCCACCTCGACTTTCTTTTCTGGTGGTTTAACTGGCTCTGGCTTTTTCTCAACAGCCTTAGTCTCTTCTTTTTTAGGTTCTGGCTTAGGTTCAACTTTCTTTTCGATTTCTTTCTTCACCATAAACATATCTCGCTTAAAGTCAGAAGTAGTTGCCAAAGTTGTTACATCGACAGTTTCAGCATAGACTTCGTAGCCTGGGGCTTCAACTTCAACAGTATATTTTTTGTCGGGAAGTAAATTTGCCTGAAAATCCTGTGTTTCGATAGCAAATTTTGCTGTAACAGTTTGATTGGCATCGTCAGTCAATTTCAGTTTAACATTTGGAATTGGTTGCTTGTTTTTTGAATCAAGGGCCTTGAAATTGAAGCCGTAAGCTTCTTTTTTCAAGGAAATGGTTATGAGTCCATTCACCGCTGAAGCAAAATTCACTACATCTTTATATGTTTTGTAGCCATTTGGCGAAACTTCAATTTCATAGCTTTTATCTTGAGCCAAAGTCACTTTCATTCTCGTTCCACCTTGTGCGAGAGTACCATTCACTACTTCGCCGCCAGTTGTAATTTTAAATTCAGAAACGATTCCTTTTTTAGTCAAGGCATCAATTGGTGCGAAAGAAATTTCTTCGGTCGGTACTTTCTTAATTTTTAATTTAACCGTTTTGTTAGAAGGATTTTTTGGTAAACTACCTTTATAAGGTATATAACCATCGGCCTTGATTTCTACGCTGTAAGATTCCTCATTTTTGAGTTCTGCCAGCCATTCGGCAGAAAGTGGATTTGCAACAATTGATATTGGTTCATTATTGGCATTGAAAACCCTGAGATTAGCATTAGCTACATTTCCACCTTTGTCTTCATCTTGAACCATCAACTTAATTTTGTCAAGAGCATTTTTAAAGAGAGGAATTTCTTGTTCAAATTGGCTATTTGATGCCAAAGCTTTAGCATCAATATTCTGAGAAGATTTTTCATAACCCTCCGCCTCAACCGTTACGGAATAAGTTCCTGTTATCGGTAAATTTACTGTAAAACCATTCTTATCGTTAGATGTGCCAACGGGTTGGCTTGTACTCAAATTTAAAATTGATAATTTGGCATTATTGAGAGTTTGTTTCTTTTGTGCATCAACAACCTTAAATGTAAAAGTGTAGGCATCTTTTTGTAACTCAACAATCTTAGTTCCATCTTTTTCTGTTTTGCCTGCTGTAAATGATGGGTTTTCAGTAAGTGTTTTGTAACCATCAGCTGAAACTTCCAATACATAGTTTTTCTGAGGGAAGAGGTCAATTTTATATTGCTTACTCGCATCAGACATTCCAATTAATGGGTCTTGGTCCGAACGCATCAATTTATATTTTGCTTCGATTGGCTTTTTGGTTATACCATCAATAGCCGAATAGAAAACAGTTTGGAATACCTTCTGCAAATTGATACCAATCAATTTGCTTGTACTACGTTGAAGAGTACCTGTTTGCTTCATGTAGCCATTGGCTTCGACTTGCAAGAAGTAATCTTTGTTTTTTTCTAAAACTATCTTATATTCGCCTGTTTTAGCATTCAATTTTACAGGAACTGGTTGTTTTATATCATCAAAAATTTTCACATCAGCTCCCTGAATCATCTGCTTGTCTTCACCATCAACCACTAAAATAACGTACTCATCAACAGTACTTTCGAGCATTATTTTGTGGCTCAGTTTACCTGCACTAAGATTTTCTAAATTAAATGGCTCTTTTTTAGTAGTATAATTCGGGTGGCTCACTTCAACTGTATAAATTCCACCTTCAGTTGGTTTGAATTTTATATCAGCATCAACAGTTCCTTTAATTTCTTGGGTGTTTTCTTTGTAAGAAATTTTGAAAGTTGCAGGAAGCCGCTTTCCAGAAAGTTTATCATAAGCTCCAAATGAAAAGAAACTTTCAGAGGGCATCGTGATGGTGTATTCTTTCTGATTTGTGGCTTTCAGATCTATCTTCAAAGGCGTATAGCCAGATTGTTCGATAGCAGCAGAATATTTTTTGGCTGGGTCGAACTCAACAACAGCCTCTCCTTCAGGTAATATATTATCAAAGAAAAGCAGATTATCAGTTGTGTTTGTAATTTTCAGACTCACACCTTTTAAAATTTTCTTTGTGTCATCACCAATAATAAGAATTTTAACCCCACTTGTAGGCTTTTCGAGTCTAATTTCTTTGTTGTAAGAACGGGCTGGATCGCCAACTTCTAAAGCAAAACTCTCTCTCTTGGGTTTGTGGCTATTGGTAGTTACCTCAACTGTGTATAAATCAGCTTTTGTGATTACAATTCTGAAATACGGGATACCTTTACCAGTTTTTCCTGTATATGTTTTGTCTCCAGCGGTAATCGTAAACGTCGCATCTACGTTATCACCGGTGGCATCATCAAGGGCTTTAAGAATCAAAGAAGCTGAGGGCTGCGGTTCCATATCGAGTACTACATTGAAACCTTCTTTGTCTTGGTCAGCGGCAATATTCTGAATTTTTTCTTTGGTATGGTAGCCGTCTAAAATCGCAGTTATTTTGTAAGATTCACCGCTCTTTACCATTACAGTAAACCGTCCATCTACTTCTTTTAGTGGAATAACTTTACCATCGGTAACTGAAACAACTGTGAATTTTGGTTGTAGCTGAATGTTATTCCGTTTGTCTTTTGCCGATAAGTTGAGAGGAATATCATTGAATGCAATTGTTGTATTTGTTGTGCTGGCAAAAATCGAGCTTTCCAATATCGGTAAGTTAATGGAGGCAAGCAATAAATAAAAGTAAGTAATAATTCTTGTCATGCTTTTTGGGAAAGTGTATGCGTTTGATCAACAAATTTCAGAAAAAATCCATACATTTTAACGGTTTTACCGAAATGAATTGTATATTTTTTTGAAAATATGTTTTTTTGCTAAATGAAAACACTTGATAAACAGTCAGTTTTGATTGAATTGCAGTATTTGCCAAGCATTGAATTTTTTTCTTGCCTTCAATCATTCTCAGAAATAATTATAGAAGCAAATGAAAACTATGTAAAGCAATCTTACCGAAATCGTTGTTATATTTTAGGTTCAAACAAAACTGAGATGTTGGTTGTGCCAGTAATTGATGGCAATAAAAAGATATTGATTAAAGACATTAGGATTGATTACAGCCAAAGGTGGGATGTGAATCATTGGCGAACCATGAGTGCTGCTTACGGAAAAGCTCCATTTTATGAGTTTTATTCTGATTATTTCAAAGATATTTATCACAAAAAATACTCTTTTTTATGGGATTTGAACTTTGAAATGCTGACAATGTGTCTGAAATTACTTCGAGTAAATAAGACAATTCGTCAGACCCAAAGTTATGAAAAAGAAGTCAATTCGACTGTTTTTGATGCTCGAAATCTAATAAATCCCAAAAACGAAACAATTCATAGTCAATTTTATCAGCCAAGTCCATATCAACAAAATTTTGGCAATGAATTTGTTCCTAATCTTTCTGTAATTGATTTATTATTTTGTCGTGGAAATCAAGCCTCAGAAATTTTAAAAAAATCTAAGCCTATTTGAACACACTTTATTAATAATCCGTTATATTGCAAAACGTAAATGTTAATTAAGAATGTAGAATTAAGAATGTAGAATGTTTTTTTAAGAATTGAAACATTCTACTTACCAAAGTCTACATTATATGATTCTCGTTTGATTCGTTTTAATTGTAAAAATATTCTGATTGTTGTTTGTAAATTAATTTTACATTCTACATTCTTCATTCTACATTCATTACAAATGGAGCCTAAATTTTCACAGAAAGTCAAAGAAATCATAACCTTAGCTCGTGAAGAAGCACTACGTCTGGGGCATGATTATATCGGAACCGAACACTTGATTTTGGGAATGATTAGAGATGGTGAGGGGATTGCTCTAAATCTATTGAGAGATTCAGGCGTACAACTTGACGAACTACGCATCACTATTGAGCAGGCAACTAAAGGCACTGCAACCAACAATATCAAAAACTTGGCGAATATTCCGCTTACTCGCCAGTCTGAAAAAGTTTTGAAAATTACCCATCTTGAGGCAAAAATCTTCAAATCACAATTAATAGGTACTGAGCATTTGCTGTTAGCCATTTTGCGTGACGGCGATAACCTCGGTGGACAGATTTTACAAAAGTTCCACCTTAACTACGAACAAACAAAAGAAATGCTTGAGTATCAACTAACTGGTCAGAAACCTGTGATGGAGCGTCCAGAAACTGACGATGACGATGAAAGAATTTTCGGCGGTGGCACTGGTGGGTATCAGCAAAAAGGAGAACAAAAAAATCCTGAAAAATCTAAGACTCCTGTTTTAGATAATTTCGGTCGTGATCTAACCAAATTTGCCGAAGCTGGAAAACTTGACCCGATTGTAGGACGTGAAAAAGAAATTGAGCGTGTAGCCCAGATTCTTTCGAGACGTAAGAAAAACAACCCAATTTTAATTGGTGAACCAGGTGTTGGTAAAACAGCCATAGCCGAAGGTTTAGCACTCAGAATTGTGCAGAAGAAAGTTTCGAGAATTTTATTCGGAAAACGTGTCGTAACGCTTGATTTAGCTTCACTCGTGGCTGGTACTAAATACCGTGGTCAATTTGAAGAAAGAATGAAAGCTGTAATGAATGAATTAGAGAAATCGCCCGACGTGATTTTATTCATTGATGAGATTCATACAATCGTAGGTGCCGGTGGTGCAAGTGGCTCACTCGATGCATCGAATATGTTTAAGCCAGCTTTGGCTCGTGGCGACATTCAATGTATTGGTGCAACGACCCTTGATGAGTATCGTCAATACATTGAGAAAGATGGGGCTTTGGCTCGTCGTTTCCAAATGGTAATGGTTGAAGCAACTTCAATCGACGAAACCATCGAAATCTTGAATAATATTAAAGATAAGTACGAAGATCACCACCATGTAAGTTACACACAAGGTGCTTTGGAAGCTGCCGTAAAATTATCGGAAAGGTACATTACCGACCGCTATTTACCAGACAAAGCCATAGACGTACTTGACGAAGTTGGTGCGAGAGTACACATCAATAATATTTCTGTTCCACAAGATATTTTATTCTTGGAAGAACAAGTTGAATTAATTAAAAAAGAGAAAAATCAGGTTGTAAAGAGCCAACGCTATGAAGAGGCTGCTCAACTACGTGACCGTGAGAAAAAACTTTTAGAACAACTCGACAAAGCTAAATTGGCTTGGGAAGAAGAAGCTAAAACGAAGCGATATACTGTAACAGAAGATAATGTAGGTGATGTTGTAGCGATGATGACAGGTATTCCTGTGAAGCGTGTAAACATGAATGATGGGGAGAAAATCTTGAACATGGGTGATGCACTTCGTGGAAGAATCGTTGGGCAAGACCCAGCCGTTGAGAAACTCGTAAAATCAATTCAGCGTACACGTGTTGGCTTGAAAGACCCTAAAAAACCAATTGGTTCGTTTATTTTCTTAGGGCCAACAGGTGTAGGTAAAACCGAACTTGCGAAGACGCTTGCAACGTATCTTTTTGATAAAGAAGATGCTTTAGTGAGAATTGATATGAGTGAGTATATGGAGAAGTTCAGTATCTCTCGTTTAGTTGGAGCACCTCCAGGTTACGTTGGTTACGAAGAAGGCGGTCAGTTGACGGAGAAAATTCGTAGAAAACCATACTCAGTAGTGTTGCTTGATGAGATCGAAAAAGCACACCCAGATGTGTATAATATCTTATTACAAGTACTTGACGATGGCATTTTGACTGATAGTCTTGGCCGTAGAGTTGATTTCCGTAACACAATCATCATTATGACTTCAAACATTGGAGTTCGTGATTTGAAAGATTTCGGTACAGGAATTGGTTTTGCTACCAAAGCTCGTACTGATAATCAAGATGAAATGGTGAAAAGTACAATTCAAAATGCTTTGAAAAAAACTTTCTCGCCAGAGTTCTTGAATCGTCTGGATGATGTAATTGTGTTCAACTCATTGAGTCGAGAAGATATTCATAAAATTATTGACATCGCTCTCGGCCGTTTGATTGCTCGTATTACAAACATTGGTTATAAGATTGCTTTGACAGAAAAAGCAAAAGATTTCTTGTCAGAGAAAGGCTATGATCAACAATACGGAGCAAGGCCATTGAACCGTGCGATTCAGAAGTATGTGGAAGATCCATTGGCTGAAGAAATTTTGAAAGGTGACGTTCAAGAAGGTGATACGATTGTTGTAGATTACAGCGGTGAAGGTGAAACACTTTCATTCGGTAGAACCAAAAAGGAAGAATCAATCGAAAATAATCAGTAATTCAAGATTTATCTTGTGAACAACAAAAAAGCACGGCATTCTGTCGTGCTTTTTTGCTATTTTTGCAGTATGATTCTTGACTATATAAAATACCTTCTAAAAGCCAAAGACGAACATTCGTTACATTCTCCGTTTGTTTTTGAGTTTTATACCAAAGTTTTAAAGAACAAATCATATTATACCGAATATGATGTAATTGAAACTTTAAGAAAACAGCTTCTAAGTGATAAGCGTATCGTAAATATTACAGATTTTGGTGCTGGGGCAAAAACAAATAAAAGTATTCAACGAACGGTTGAAGATATTGCCAAAAAGTCACTCAAAAAGCCAAGTTTAGCTCAGTTGTTTTTCAGAATTATTAAGTTTTATCAATACAAAAGCATTTTAGATTTAGGTACTTCATTGGGGCTTACAACTGCCTATTTAGGTAAAGCTAATAATGAAATTACACTGAAAAGTTTTGAAGGTTGTGCAGAAACTGCAAAAATTGCCCAAGAAAACTTCAACAAACTGGCTTTAAAGAATTTTGAAATTGTAGTCGGAAACATTGATGAAACATTACCCGAAAAATTACAGAAAACAGAAGAGTTAGATTTTGTTTTCTTTGATGCCAATCATCGTTATGAACCCACAATTCGTTACTTTGAGCTATGCCTTGAGAAAGCTCATGACGAAAGTTGTTTCATTTTTGATGATATCTATTGGTCAGAGGAAATGAAACAAGCTTGGCTGACAATTCAAAATCACGAATCAGTAAGTGTTAGTATTGATTTATTTTGGGTTGGAATTGTATTTTTTAGAAAGAAGCAGCCCAAGCAGCATTTCATTTTAAAATTTTGATTTAATTTAGAATTATTCCAAACTAAAAACTCTACTTGCTTGTTGTTTAAAGTGAGGCGACTGGGCGATACTCGCTCTCCAAAATCGCTGATATGAGAAACAAAAGTGTAAATGAAACGATGAAAAATTCGTTTTTGAAAATAAAGAAAATATGTCAGTATTAGATATTAATAAAATACGTCAAGACTTCCCGATCCTTGACGAAAAAGTAAATGGCCGTGATTTAGTGTATTTCGATAATGCTGCTACAACTCAAAAACCTTTGGTTGTTTTAGATGCTTTAGCCAATTATTATGGCCATTATAATGCAAATATTCACAGAGGAATTCATTTTTTGGCTGAAAAAGCCACTTCAGCTTTTGAAGATTCTCGTACAACCATCCAAAAGTTTTTGAATGCAGCACATAAAGAAGAAATTATTTTTACTTACGGCACAACCGATGGAATCAATTTAGTTGCTCAAACTTACGGACGTAAATTTTTGAATGAAGGTGATGAAATCATTATTTCAACCTTAGAGCATCACTCGAATATTGTGCCGTGGCAAATGCTTTGTGAAGAAAAAGGCTGCATTTTAAGAATAATACCAATTGACGATAACGGCGATTTAATTTTGGAAGAATACGAAAAAATGCTTTCAGAAAAGACAAAATTTGTTTCGGTCGTTCACGTTTCCAATGCTTTGGGAACTATCAATGATGTGAAATTCATTATTGAAAAAGCCCACGAAGTAGGAGCGAAGGTTTTGATTGATGGTGCTCAGGCATCTTCGCATATTACTCTTGATGTACAAGCATTAGATGCGGATTTTTACGCTTTTTCAGCTCATAAACTTTTCGGACCAACTGGAATGGGTGTACTTTATGGGAAATCAGCTATTTTGAATGCTATGCCGCCTTATCGTGGAGGTGGGGAAATGATTAAGGAAGTGACTTTCAAGAAAACGACTTACAATGAATTACCCTATAAATTTGAAGCAGGAACACCAAATATTGCTGATGTTGTGGCTGTGAAATTTGCGATAGATTATATCAATGATTTAGGCAAAGAAAACATTGCGGCTTACGAAGACGAACTGCTAAAATATGCCACCGAACAATTATCCGAAATCGGCGGATTACGAATTGTTGGTCAAGCAAAAGAGAAAGTTTCGGTAGTTTCATTTGTTTTAGATGGCGTACACCCGCAAGATGTAGGCGTAATTCTTGACCAACAAGGTGTAGCGATTCGTACTGGACACCATTGTACACAACCATTAATGAATCGTTTAGGACTTCCCGGAACTTCAAGAGCCTCTTTTGCTGTTTATAACACAACCGCCGAAATTGATAAACTGGTTGCTGGAATACATAAAGTGAAGAAAATGGTACTTTAAATATAAAAAACTATGATTACCAAAGCTCAATTGTTGGAATCTATTGATGACCTTCCTGAAGAGTTTGAAAGGGAAGATGTTATTGAAAGGCTTTTAATCATTGACAAATACAATAAAGGTATTCAACAGATTAATGAAAGAAAGACTATGCCAATTGACCAATTTAAAAAGGAGTTTGAATCATGGCGACGGTCGAGATAAGTGCAGAAGCACAAGAAGACTTTTTAGATATTTATTCGACTCTTTATGATGAAAGCCCATCTTACGCTGATTTTTGGGAAAATGAATTTTTTTAGAAAGTTCAGCTTTTAGAAACTTTTCCAAATATGAGTCGGATAGTACCTGAAATTGGAAGTTTGAGAAATTTTAGAGAAATATTTGTTGGTAAATATAGAGTTTTATATGTTGTAAGTAAGTCTATTGTTGTTATTGTAGGGATACGGCATAGTGCAAAGTCTTTGAGTTTTTGAAGTTTATATAAAAATATGACAATAAACGAAATACAAGATGAAATCATAGAAGAGTTTGAACTCTTTGATGATTGGGAAGGAAAATACGAGTACATTATTGATTTAGGGAAAAAGCTACCTAAACTATCAGACGAGTTTAAAACCGAAGACAATATTATTAAAGGTTGTCAATCAATCGTTTGGCTTCATGCCTACAAACAAGATGGTAAAATTCATTTTGAGGCTGATAGTGAGGCAATTATCGTAAAAGGTTTGGTGAGTATGCTTGTAAAAGTTATGACTAATCATACGCCCGAAGAAATCGCAAATGCTGACTTATATTTTATTGATAAAGTAGGTTTAGCAAGTCATTTAGCTCAAACTCGTTCAAATGGATTAGCTTCAATGGTGAAACAAATGAAGGCCTATGGTATTGCCTATCAGGCTAATGATTAATTCTATATAAAATAAATACAATGACAGAGCAAGAATTAAAAGATAAAGTAATTGAAGCCATCAAACAGGTTTATGACCCCGAGATTCCAGTCGATGTCTATGAGCTGGGTTTGATATATGACATAAAGATTTTTCCAGTAAATAATGTTTATGTTTTAATGACTTTGACTTCGCCATCATGCCCATCGGCAGAGTCGATTCCAGTGGAGATAGAACAAAAAATTCGAGAGATAGCAGAAGTAAGCGATGTAAGTGTTGAATTGACTTTCGATCCGCCTTACGCAACCGATATGATGTCGGAAGTAGCAAAACTTGAACTTGGATTTATGTAACTTGTGTGTTCTAAGCTATGAAGGGCGTTGAAAGATCATAATTATTAAAAAAATGTCAATAGTCCCCTATGACATTTTATAACTATCAAATAAAGGCTCTCCTTTAGGGGCGGGGAGCAGTTTAGCTTATGTATCCTCCTCATTTAGTTGCACCAATGAAAGCCGATTTAGTAAATGCAGGCTTTCAAGAATTACTTTCTGCGTCAGACGTAGATAATTTTATTGCCAATCAAAAAGGTACTTCGTTGGTTGTTATCAACTCAGTATGTGGTTGTGCTGCTGGTACTTGCCGCCCAGGTGTGAAGCTTGCTTTGCAACGTTCGGAAGCAAAACCAGATTCACTTGTAACAGTATTTGCTGGTGTTGATACCGATGCAGTTCAACAAATGCGTACTTATATTCCTTTCCCTCCATCATCGCCAGCAATTGCGATTTTTAAGGATGGAGAAGTAGCTCACTTTATTGAGAGACACCACATTGAAGGACGTTCAGCTGAGATGATTGCAATGCACTTATCGGCGGCATTAGAAGAAATCGTTGGCGAGGAAGCTTGATTTTAGTGTAGAGTGAAAAGTGTAGAGTGAATTATTTGCATTTTCACTTTTCACTCTCAACTCTACACTTTTCATTCTTAGAAGTTTGGTTTCAATAAATATTTACCGTAGAATTCGTCAATTACTTTTACTGCATCTTCGGCTGTATCAACCAGCTTAATCAAATTCATATCTTCTGGATTGATGTTTTTCTCTCTTTCACACATGGTTTGGTTTAACCAATCGAGTAATCCTTTCCAGTATTCGCTACCTACCATTACGATTGGGAAACGAGCAATTTTTTTAGTCTGAATCAATGTCAAGGCTTCAAATAATTCATCCAACGTACCGAAACCACCAGGCATCACAATAAAACCTTGTGAATATTTCATAAAACATACTTTTCTTGCAAAAAAGTAGTCGAAATTGATACTTTTATCGGGGTCAACAAATCGATTTGGTACTTGTTCAAAAGGTAATTTGATATTTAAACCTACTGATTTTCCACCATTCTCGGCAGCTCCTTTATTTCCTGCTTCCATTACACCTGGACCACCGCCAGTGATTACACCGTAGCCTCTTGAGACTAATTTCGCTGCAATTTCTTCCGATAGTAAATAGTATTTGTGTTCGGGTTTGGTGCGTGCAGAGCCATAAATAGTTACACATGGGCCGATTTTAGCCAAACGGTCGAAACCATCAACAAATTCAGCAACGGTTTTTAATATCTGCCATGAATCTTGGCTTTGGATTTCATTCCATCCTTTTTCTACAAATGCCTCACGAATTAATTCTTCTTCATTTAATATTATTTCTTTTTCTGCCATAAAAATTTTTGTTTGTCGTACGAAATAGTTTTTGAAGGTAACTTTATATTTAGTCGAATAATCCAATTCTTCTTCAATATTTTGAAAAGAATTGGATTATGAAAACGTATATTTGCAAAAAAAAGTTTAGAATACCAAAAATGAATTTTTCTTGGTTAATTCATCCCCCAAAAGAGAAATTCTGGTAATAATTTTTTCAATCAAGAGTAGGGGAATAAAATACTATGAAAGTAGCAATTGCAGGCGACCACGCTGGTTTTGAGTACAAAAAAGTCATCCTTCGTTGGCTTCAAGAACAAAATTATGAAACGGCTGATTATGGCCCATATACTCCCGAAGCAGTCGATTATCCTGATACAGCACACCAATTGGCAAGTTCGGTTGAGAGCGGTCAGTATGAATTTGGAGTTTTGATTTGTGGAAGTGGAAATGGCGTGTGCATGACGGCCAATCACCACCAAGGAATTAGAGCAGGTTTGGTTTGGAATTTGGAAGTTGCCGAATTGATTCGCCAGCATAACAATGCCAATGTAATTTGTTTACCAGCTCGTTTTATTGATGTTGAATTAGCACTTGAATGTGTGAAGACATTTTTGAAAACAGAATTTGAAGGCGGACGTCACGCCCGTCGAGCAGATAAAATTTCTTGTTAAGAAGTGTAAAGTTAAGAGTGTAGAGTTTATACATTCTACACTCTTAACTCTACATTTTCTTAAAACTTTCTTTGATAGATTCCGTTAATCTTAGTTGCTTGATAGTCAGATGATAATGCAGGAATTCTCTTAAATATTTTTGGTATTACGTTTTGTTTATCAATAATAATTGTCGGCGGGTCTTTCTTGAAATTATCAAATATGTTGATGATACTTTCGTAGTTATCAGGGTTTTCTAAATCAATTTTTGAAAGGTCCCAATT
Source organism: Emticicia sp. W12TSBA100-4 (assembly GCF_040253585.1). Lineage (NCBI taxonomy): Bacteria > Pseudomonadati > Bacteroidota > Cytophagia > Cytophagales > Leadbetterellaceae > Emticicia > Emticicia sp. W12TSBA100-4. Next base: position 235,072 of record NZ_JBELAU010000011.1, on the reverse strand, counting down.
AAGATAACAAGTTGCTGACTCTCCGTACGAATATTCGTCAATTCTTTCGCCAATTACCAACATTTTTTGCCCTTTCAGCCTTTCTGGAATCTCTTTTGGTTTTACTCTCATATCGGCGAGTTGTTCAAATCCTTTGCCAAAAAATGGTGTAACTCCTTGATATTGAACGAATACGATGAAAAGAAACAGAATTGTGAAGAGTAATTCAGGCAAAAATGCTCCTTTTAAATGGAAGAAAAAACCAGTGATAAAATATGCAAAAAACGGCACAAAAATGATGAATTGCATCGGTGCAACATTGGGAGAAAGAAACAAGGCTAATAATGAAGCAATTCCCCAAATGAGCATAATTTGCTGCGTACGTTGCTGATAGCTGTTATATCTACTAACTTGTGTTTGGCGAAGAAAACCAAAAACTGCAAGTGCTGAAGGAACTGTAATAGCAATAAAAGCACTTTTGAAATCTTCTAAGCTATATTGTTTGATTTTGAAAATACCATTGAACCAATTGTATTTGAATTCATCGAGAGAATCATAAAAGTAAAAATAAAGTCCTGTCAAGAATAAAGGTAAACCAAAACCTAAAATTGCCAAAAAGTGTTGGCGAAGGTTGGCATTCGTAAAGAATACAAGGCTGGCGATGCTCCAAAAAATGAAAACCATCGTTGGCTGATGGAACAGCGAAGCTATACCAATGTAAAGCCCAACTTCAAAAACTTCATCAGAAACCCCTTCTCGGCGTTCCATTTGTTTGACGAGTTTATTGAATGCAAAAAGCAAAAACGTTGTTGAGAGTAATATCGGAGAAAGTTTACTCATATCGAAAGAAAGACTCATCAAAAGCACATAAATGAGGCCCGGAGCGTAGTTTTTTTCGAGATAAGTTTGGCGAGTATTACAAACAAAAGTAAAATATAGTGCCTGAAAATAAGTTATAAGTATAGCAATAAACTCATAAACAAACTGCGACCGCCCAAACGATACATCAATGGCCCAATAGACGAATGATGCCAAAGGGCCAACGTTTGTCCAAACTTCTTTGTATAAAAATTGTCCATCATGGATTTTTTCACCGACTAACATCCATTCAAGTTCGGGTAGGAGCATCGGTAATTTCTGCCCAAGAAAAGGCAATTTGATTATCACGACCAGCAAAAGCAGTGAAAAAATATGAAACAGTGAGTTTAACCTAAAAAATGTTAACAAGGCCTTGAAAGATTAGTTTACAACACAAAGTTATGAAAAAACTAACGGATGTGAGAAACTTTACTTTATTTAACCCGAAAATTTGCGGATATTTGCATAAAATTAATGATTGAATGCCTCAATGATTGAATGATAGGATGAATTTCTCAAAGTTGGTTCGTATATTCACTCATTCTAACATTCAGAACGGGCGACGTATCGCTTCAAAATTAGAAAATGATGGAATCGAAAAGACAAAGACAGGTAGCAAAACAGATACAAAAAGATTTAGGCGAGATTTTTCAAAAAGACTTGAAACAGTTATTTAATGGTGCTTTCGTGACGATTACGGATGTAAAAACAACACCAGACTTAGCCATTGCGAGGGTTTATTTGAGTTTTTTATTGGCAAAAGATAGAGAAGGTGTCTTACAAATCGTTAGAGAAAACACTAAAGTTATCAGAAACTTATTGGGTGAACGAGTACGACATCAACTAAGAATTGTGCCAAATCTGCAATTTTTTATTGATGATACGGCCGAGTATGCACAAAAAATGGATGCTCTTTTTGCAGGAATTGTAATTCCACCAGCACCAGTTGAAGGTGAAGAATAAAATAAACATCCACTAATTGATTTAGCTTGTGAATCTTTCGTTTCTAATCGCCAAAAGATATTTTTATTCAAAGAAGAAAAAGAGTTTTATCAATTTCATTTCTATTATTTCGATGCTCGGAATTGGCATCGGAACAATGGCTTTGGTGATTGTATTGTCGGTTTTTAATGGCTTAGAAGATTTAAATAGGAAAATTTTTAAGTCTTTCGATGCCGATATTAAGATTTCTCCCAAAAACGGTAAAAGCTTTTTGATAGATAAAGAAAAGCTCACGAAGATAAAAGCCATCAAAGATGTTTGGTACGTAACCGAGGTTATTCAAGATAATGCTTTGGTAAAGTACGAAAACTCACAAATGGTTGTTACACTTAAAGGTGTTGATGAAACTTTTCAGGCGTTTAGTCCATTGAAAAAGTCATTGGTCGAGGGAAATTTTGTGTTGACAAGAGATAGTGTCGATTATGCTTTTATTGGTGGAAATGTTTATGCTGCTTTGAATATTTCGTTGCAAAATATCATAGAACCAATTGAAATTTGGTATCCACGTAATCGAAAATCGTATTCGCTGAATCCTGATGATAATATTAATCGTGAAATTCTAAATATTTCGGGTGTTTATTCTTTGGAACAATTGCATGATGATTATGTATATGTTCCGCTTGAAATAGCCAAACAATTGACCGAATATGGCGATAAAAGAAGTGCCATTGAAATTCAGGCGAAGCCTAATGCCGATATTTCTCAGATTCAAGCATCAGTAAAAAGTATTTTAGACGAAAATTTCTTGGTACAAAATCAAGACGAGCAAAATGCTTCACTATTTAGAGCAATCAAAATCGAAAAACTGTTTATTTTCATTGCTTTGATTTTTATCATAGGTATTGCCTCATTCAATATTTTCTTTTCGCTGACGATGCTCGTCATTGACAAGCAACAAGATTTGAAAACGCTTTTTGCAATGGGTGCTGACGAAGGTTTAGTAAAACGTATTTTTTACTCTGAGGGAGCATTAGTGTCGTTTATCGGAGCAATTGTTGGACTTGTATTGGGCGGAATAATTTGTTTCATGCAAGAGCGTTACGGAATCATAAAAATGGGTATGGAAAGCTCAATAATTGATGCTTATCCAGTAAAAATGCAATTAAGTGATTTTGTGCTGACCGCCGTTTCAATTATCATAATTACACTTTTGGCTTCGTATTTACCTGCAAAGCGAGCTGCTAAGAATTAAGAATGTTTAATGTTTGATGTTTGATGCGGGGTCGCCCGTGCGATGAATATTTAATTAACCATTAATAATTCAACATTCACCATCATTAAAATTTCTATTGAGAATAATTCGCCAAAACCGAATTTTTGAATAACCCAAAATGAAGAAATTTATTACCACTGCTGTTTTCTTATTGACTTTTTTCCAAGTTATTGCACAACAAGATCCACTTTTGGATGCCTCTAATCGCTGGATTTTGGTCAACAATAAGATTGAAAAAAATGAAGTTTTTTTGACTTCTTACAAAAAAGCAAAGGTAAAGTTGAATACTTTGGTTTTGTCATTTGCTGAGAATGGGAAAATCGTTTATGATTATGAAACTAATTCAAAATACGCCGAAAATCCAAATATCAAATATCTTGACATCAATACCAAAGAGAGTTCATGGGCGTATGATACGTTGACAAAAATACTTACTTTGACGATTCAAGCTGGTTATATTACAATCGATGATTTTAAGTTCCATAGAGAATATAAGATAGATGAAGTACATGATGGTTATATTTTGATGAAAACCAAGCAGGTTTTTTATGAAGATTTAAGAAAAAAGCCAGTTGTTATAAATCAAGTCAAGAAAACAACACCTTCGCGGATTGCAGCAACTCCGAAAGTTGTAACTGAAAATAAAGTTATAAATGAAGCTCCGAAAGTTTTGGCTGATACTATAAAAAATCTTGCAACTTCAAATGTAACTGAGGCTTTAAAAGTAGATTCTGATGTGAAAACTACTTCAACAACTGATGCCAAGATAATTGCAAGTGTTGAGAAAGAAAATGTTTCAGTAGTAGTCGAACCAGCGGTAATTGCATCGCCTGTAAAAGTCAATTATTTAGAGTTACACAAGGCTTTGTTCGACAAAACAAAACGTTGGATTTTGGTCAGAAATAAAATCGAAAGGGGAGATATTTATCTTACGCCTTACCACGAATCGAAGTTGACTATTAACAACTTAGTTCTGAATTTATCAGAAAGTGGAACAATCGAATATGATTATGAAAGCGACCCTAAAGTGAAATTCTGTGCAGGAGTAGATTTTTTGGATATTGATACAGAAGAAACTTCATGGGTTTTTGATGCCGATAACAATATTTTTACACTCACGCTGAAAGGTGGTTATGCGAGTTTAGATGATTTTAAATTTAAGCGAGACTACACTGTTGAGGCATTTGATGATGGTTTTGCCTTGCGAAGAGTGAAAGAACATTATTTTAATGATTTTCGTAAGCCAGTAAAAACAACAGGTAATTATCAAAAAAGACGAAAGTAATTTTTTAAGCCATATTTTATTCAATGAAATTTCTTCAATCAGCAATACTTTTCTTTTTCAATCTTTGTGTTTTTGCTCAAGAAAATAGTGCCATAGTTCCCGCTCAAGGCCCATATAATGCTTCAAGAACAATCGAACATGATTTGATTCACACAAAACTCGAAATCAAACCCGACTGGAAAAAGCAATATCTTTATGGTAAAGCGACTTTGACTTTTAAACCGCATTTTTATCCTCAAAAATCAATTACTCTTGATGCAAAAAGTTTTGATATTCAAGAAGTTATGTTGAAAGGAAAGCCTTTGAAGTACGACTATGATAAAAGTATTTTGAAAATAGATTTAGGTCAGACTTTTACTCGAAAAGATACCATAAATATTCAAATCAATTACACTGCCAAACCAAACGAACGCATTGCGGGTGGGAGTGATGCGATTGCCGGTGATAAAGGTTTATATTTTATTAATCCATCGGGAACAGAACCTGATAAACCTCAGCAAATTTGGACACAAGGCGAAACCGAATCAAACTCTGCTTGGTTTCCAACGATTGACTCGCCCAATCAGAAAATGACCCAAGAGATTTTTCTGACCATTGATGCCAAATTCATTACACTTTCCAACGGTAAACTTATTACTTCTAAGCAAAACTCAGACGGTACTCGCACTGATTATTGGAAACAAACAAAACCAGCAGCACCCTACTTGACGATGATTGCGGTTGGAGACTTTAAAAAAGTAGTTGACCCGAATTTCAAAGATTTTGAAGTGAGTTATTATATTGAGCCTAAATTTGAGAAATACGCTTTTAATATTTATGGCCGAACGCCCGAAATGATTCGTTATTTCGAGAAAATTTTAGGGGTAAAATATCAGTGGGAAAAATATGCTCAAATTGCCGTTCGTGACTATGTCTCGGGAGCAATGGAAAACACAACGGCAACCGTTCATGGCGATTATATTCAAAAAGATAATCATCAATTAGTGGATGATAATGACGATGGCGTAATTGCACATGAGCTTTTTCATCATTGGTTTGGCGATTTAGTAACCTGCGAATCTTGGTCGAATTTGCCCTTGAATGAAGCATTTGCCAATTATTCGGAATATTTATGGGCAAATCATAAATATGGGAAAGATGAAGCTGATTTGGTTTCGTATATTGCCTTGAATCAATATTTCGATGAAGCCAAAGAAAAGCAAGAACCATTAATCAGATTTAGGTATCTTGATAAAGAAGATATGTTCGATTCGCACTCTTATGCCAAAGGTGGTCGGATTTTACATTTACTCAGAAATACAGTAGGAGATGAAGCATTTTTTGAAGCTCTCAAACAGTATCTTACTCAAAATGCCTATAAAACTGCCGAAATTGAAGATTTAAGATTGGTTTTTGAGCGTGTTACTGGACAAGATTTACACTGGTTTTTCGACCAATGGTTCATGAAACCTGGGCATCCTGTGCTGGAAGTTTCTCATGATTTTGCAGATGGAAAACTGAAATTGAATGTCAAACAAACGCAAGACACACTTTACTCATCTGTTTATCGTTTGCCGCTGAAAGTATTGGTAAAGTCTGATAATGAGCAAACTACGTACGAAATACTTGTAGATAAAAAACAACAAACTTTTGAATTTGCTGCTAAATCAGCCCCAAAGATGGTTTTACTCGACCCCGAAAATGTTTTGGTTGGTAAAATTGAGCATCAAAAATCTCAAGATGAGCTCATCTATCAATTTTATAATGCCGAAAATATCGCTACAAGATTGAATGTCTTAGAAACGCTTACCTTTATTCCAGAAGACGATACAACTTTTTATTATCCGCCAGCCGAAAAGAAAATCAGACAGCTTTTGATAGATGCCACAAAAGATAAATTCTGGCGAGTAAGGCAATTTGCAGTTCAAAAGTTTTTCGATTATGATGGTGAAGATTTTTTAGGCGTTGAAAAGGCTTTACAATATAGAGTTCTTCATGATGAACGTGCATATGTGCGTGCCGATGCTATTTTGGCGATGAAAGGTTTTCAAAATTCTCAAAATGATAAACTTTTCCGTGATGCACTGGCTGACTCATCTTATACAGTTCAAGCTGCTGCAATCGAGGCTCTTTTGGCAAGCAAACCTTCGGATGCAATTGAAATAGTTTTGAAATTCGATACTTCAACCAATCCGAGTATTTTTGCGGCAGTTGCCAATTATTTTGCAGAGGAAGCCTCACCACTTCGTTACGATTGGTTTCAGAATCATCTAAACCAAATGAAAGGCAACGATTTATACCAAGTTTTAGGTATATTTGGTACTTACTTAGTGAAATCAACGACCGAAATACAGCTGAAAAGTTTGCCTTTGCTTAAACAAATTGCAAAAAATGATACACAATGGTATGTCAGATTTGCCGGGATGCAAACACTAAGTCTGATTAACGATATTAAAGAAGTAAAGGCTTTGATGAAGGAAATTATTGAAGAGGAAAAAGACGAGCGTTTACAAAAAATATATAAGCAATTTCGTGATATTTAAAAGTCCACTATCAATGCTCACTCACTATTGCTCGTTGGGGGATATTACAATCTTAATTGAGCCAACAACCTGCATAATTACCTGGGATGGATTGGTTCTTCCGTGTTGCTTTGATAAAGACGTTGAATACCTAATGGGTGATTTGAAAAATAAAACTACCAAGGAAGTTTGGCAAATTAAACCTGATCAAGAATTCAGAAAATTACTCACAAATGCTCGTGCAGAAATCAAAATGTGCAAAACTGCACCGAATGAACGAAGATTTTGGGATGAAGGAGGAGCGGTAATGGGTTTGATTAACAAGTAAAATTTAACCAACAAATATTTTCTAATTATTAACCCTAAAATTGAGCGAATTTTGCTCAAAGCTATAACAAAACTAAAACTATGACTCTAACAACCAGAATTAAATTAATGGTGATGATGTTTCTCATGTTTTCTACATGGGGAGCTTGGTACGGACAAATGGGTAAGTACCTTTTCACAACACTTCACGCAACAGGCGACCAAATCGGTAGTGCTTATGCCACATTTTCAATAGCTTCGATTGTAGCACCATTTTTTATGGGAATGGTAGCCGACCGTTTTTTTTCAGCACAAAAAGTAATGGGCGTTTTGAATCTTTTAGGTGCAGTTATTTTGTATTTCTTGATTCAAAACCAAGACCCTGATACATTTTTCTGGTATATTTTAGCTTATACACTCACATTTGCTCCAAACTTGGCTTTATCAAGTTCGATAGCTATGAATCAGATGGAAAACCCAGAAAAAGAATTTCCTTCTATTCGTGTTATGGGTACAATTGCTTGGATTGTAATTACAAATATTATAGGTTTTTATGGTGTAGGCGATAAAGTTACAATTTTCCAAATAGCTATGTTTACATCAGTTGCTTGGGCTATTTTTGCGTTTACATTGCCGAATACACCACCAAAGGCCACAAAAGCTACTTCATTCGGTCAGATTCTTGGAACTGATGCTTTTGTACTTTTCAAAGACCGTTCATTCTTGGTTTTCTTTATTTGTTCAATTTTGGTTTGTATTCCGTTGTCGTTTTATTACGCCCACGCCAATTTATCATTGACAGAATCTAACATGACAAATGTTGAAAATAAAATGTCTTTGGGCCAAGTTTCTGAGGTACTATTTATGCTTTTGATTCCTTTTGCGTTGAGTAAATTTGGCATTAAGAAGATGTTAATCGTTGGCTTGGTTGCTTGGATAATCAGATTTGTATGTTTTGGTTACGGCGATGGTATTTCATCAGAATGGATGCTTTATTTAGCAATTATTCTACACGGTGTTTGCTACGATTTCTTTTTCGTTACTGGACAAATTTACACTGATAATAAGGCGGGAGAGAAAATCAAAAATTCAGCTCAAGGTTTAATCACTTTGGCAACTTACGGAATCGGAATGGGAATTGGCTCAATTCTTTCTGGAAAAGTTTTAGATAAATATACAACCAAAGTAGGTGAAGTAAGCACCCACGACTGGACAGCCGTTTGGATGGTTCCTGCTGCTATTTCTGCTGTTGTTTTATTAATTTTTATTGTAGTTTTTAAAGATAACACAAGAGCAAAAGCATAGTTTTTGTGGAGCGATCCGAGTCGGAGGATGTCTCTGCTTCGTTCATAAACAAAAAAGACTCCATAGATATTTTATGGAGTCTTTTTTGTAAACAATCATTGCAATTAACTCTTAAATTTCAAAGATTCTATCAATTTCATGCGTGAAACAACCAAGGTCGGAATTGTAATAACTGCCAAAACCAACAAAACAGTAACTACATTAAGAATCAAAATCGTGAGCCAATCGAACGAAATAGGTACATAACTCATATAATAACTTTCCGAATCGAGAGGAATTATTTTAAATGTTTTCTGCAAAAAACAAAACCCAATTCCGATGAGATTGCCATAAATCATTCCTTTAATGATGATTGTCAATCCATTATAAATGAAAACCTTTCTAATTTTTGTATTATCAGTTCCCAATGCTTTTAGCAAACCAATCATTGGCGTGCGTTCCATCATCATCACTAAAAGCACCGAAATCATATTAAAACTGGCAACGAGTAAAATCAGAGCTATGATTACAATGATATTCCTATCCATTAAGCCCAGCCAGTCGAAAATTGCAGGAAACATTTCGGTTACTTTCAATAGCTGCGTATCTTGGTCGATTTCATCAAAAATTTGTTTTGCGACAACATCAAGTTTATCAAAGTTTTTCAAGAAAATTTCATAATGCCCCACTGTTCCATTATCCCAATCGTTCATTCGTTGTACCAAGGCTAAATCACCTAAAATGAAGTTTTTATCGAATTCTTCTAAACCAGTATCATAAATTCCTACGACTTTGACTTTTCTTATTCTTGGTGGATTTTGAATAAAAAAAATTCTAACTTCATCCGAGAGTTTAATTTTTAATTGCTTGGCAATTTGTTTGCTGATGATTATTTCGTTGGAATATGTTGTATCTTGAAAGTTAATTTCTCGCCCTTCAATCAAATTTTCTTTGAAATTTACCCAATCATAATCACGTCCGACACCCTTTATGACAATTCCAGCGTGTTCTTCCGAAGATTTTAATAGTCCTGCCTTATTTGCCACTGCCTGAACATGCCTGATTTCGATGTTTTTTCTGTAATTTTGATAAAATTTTGTATTTATTGTAATCGGTGTTTCTTCAAACGATTGATTCAGCGTAATTTTGCTGACTTGAATATGCGAGCTAAGACTAAAGAGTTTTTCTCGAATAGTTTGTTTGAATCCAATCAGAATACTAAACGAAATAATCATAACTGCTAAACCAATAGCGATACTCGAAATGCCAATTTTTGTGACTGTTGAAGTAAAAGTTGTCGTATTGGTTTTCTGAATTCGTTGAGCAATAAATCGAGGTAAATTCATTATTATCTGATGCTGTTTTTTTACAAAACTATCAATTTATACTAAGATTAAAAAGATTTAAAAATCTGATAGCCCAATTTGATTTTAAAAGATATATGAATATAAAACAGTTTTTATTTAAAGCTTTACTACTTTCTATTCTCACTTTGGGAACCGTCGAAGCCGTTTTTCATTTCAATCCATACAATAAACACGATTTAGAAACTTCGTATAACGCTATTATTATTGATAAGTACAAACGATTACAAGAAACACCATCTCCCAAAATTGTTTTGATAGCAGGCTCAAATTTCGCTTACGGTATCAATAGCAAACTTATTGCCGACTCGCTCCAGAAACCAGTAGTCAATATGGCTATTCATTATGATTATGGTACAAAATTTATGTTCAAACAGATTTCACCTGAATTACATAAAGGTGATACAGTAATTATGGGTTTTGAATACATTATTGAAAGTGAAGGCAACAAGAGTGAACAATTGTTGATGGCAAGGTATTTTCCTAAAGCCAAAGAATGGATGGAATTTGAAGATATTTTTGAAGAAATTCGAGAAAATAGCCAATTGAGAATCAAATCTTTCAAAACTGTATTAGAAAGATTATTGAAAAATAAAACTATAACTTTCAAAGTATCAGACACAACAAGTGTATTTTTTCGTGGAGCTTCAAACGAATACGGTGATTTAGTAAGTCATTTCAATAATCCACGTATGAAAGTTATTCCAAGAGCAATTTTGAGCGATAAAGTAAGTTTGAAAGATGCCATTGCTGATATGAATGCATTCCATCAGGAGATGCAAAAAAGGGGCGTAAAAGTCTTTTTTGTTTATCCAACCTATTCAAAAGCCAACTATGACCTTGATAAGCCAATCATTGATAAGTTTCAGAAAGAGTATAAGAAATATGCTCAGTTTTCGATTTTGGGCAAACCGACTGATTTTGTGTTTGCTGATTCATTATATCACGATATGGCGTACCACTTGACTCAAAAAGGTGGCGAAATTCGTACTCAAAAAATTATTCAGTTAGTAAGAAAAACAGGTTTGTAACTTGTCACAAAACGTATTCGACAGGATTTAAACTTGTCCTACAAAAATTAATTTATGCTTTTCAATTCAATAGAGTTTTTGTTGTTTTTTCCAATCGTTACGATTATCTACTTTTTGCTTGGCCATAAAGATAGATGGTGGTGGCTTTTGGCTGCAAGTTGTGTGTTTTATATGGTCTTCAAACCCGAATATTTATTGATTTTGGGTTTCACGATTGTCATTGATTATTTTGCAGGAATTTGGATAGAAAATGCTGTTGGGAAGCAACGAAAATGGTTTTTAATCATAAGTTTGTTCGCAAATATTGGTGTTTTAGCCTTCTTTAAATATACGAATTTTGCCATTTTTGCTTTAGCTCAAGCCAATATAGCTCATTTCAAGTTATTAGATTTTATTCTCCCAATTGGCTTATCGTTTCATACGTTTCAAGCGATGAGTTATACCATTGAAGTGTATCGTGGGAATCAGAAATCCGAAAGACATTTTGGTTTATATGCACTTTATGTCATGTTTTACCCCCAACTTGTGGCTGGGCCAATCGAACGTCCACAGAATGTCTTATATCAGTTTTATGAAAAGAAAAGTTTTGATTATCAGCGAGTTACGAGTGGTTTAAAACTGATGGCATGGGGGCTTTTCAAGAAAGTTGTAATTGCTGACCGATTGGCTTTATTTGCTGATAAAGTTTATAATAGCCCGATGGAATATGAAGGAGTTCCGATAATTGTAGCGACAATTTTCTTTACTTTTCAAATTTATTGCGATTTTTCAGGTTACTCCGATATTGCACTTGGTACAGCCGAAGTGATGGGTTTTAAATTAATGAAAAATTTCGACCGACCGTATTTCTCGAAAAGTATTTCGGAATTTTGGCGTCGTTGGCATATTTCGCTTTCTACGTGGTTTAGAGATTATTTATATATTCCGTTGGGTGGAAATAGGGTAGGGAAAACTCGACAATATTTCAATCAATTCTTTGTTTTTGCGGTCAGCGGATTGTGGCACGGAGCCAATTGGAATTTTATCATCTGGGGAGCTTTGCACGGTTTTTATTTGGTTTTTGCTCGAATCACTCAAAAGCCAAGAACGGCTTTTAATAAAATTACGGGCTTAGAAAAAGCTCCATTTTTGCTAAAAGCTTTGCAGGCTTTCGTCACATTCTGTTTGGTCGCTTTTGCATGGATATTTTTTAGAGGAAATTACCTCGAACAAAGTCAATTATTTCATTTAGTGACACATTTGTTTTCAAATCTTCCAAATTTAAAGGAGTTTTTGACTTTCAATTATATTTCACAAAATGTATTTCTGAATTTTACTATTGTTGAATTTTTGACTGCTATAGGATTAATTATTTTTATGGAAATCATACATTATATTCAACGAGATAAAAGTATTCGCCAAATTGTGTCAACTTACCCAACTGCCGTGCGTTGGATACTTTATTACCTTTTTGTAATGGCATTTCTAATTTTAGGAATTTTTGACCAACCAGCTCAGTTTATTTATTTTCAGTTTTAAGAAGAAATAGAAAAAAATGTAAAGATTAAAACTTGGTGTTTTATTATTAATGTATTGATAATCAGTTACTTATTTTGACTGTTGACTGCGAACTGGTAACCGTTGACTACAACTTATTTGCACTCAATGTCATTTTCTTCTAACTTTGCATTTTAGAAATGTTACCATGACCGAACAAATCCTTATTCTTGATTTTGGCTCTCAGTTTACGCAACTGATAGCACGCCGAGTACGAGAACTAAATGTGTATTGCGAAATACACCCTTTCAATAAAATTCCGCCGATTACTGCCGATATTAAAGGCATAATTCTTTCAGGAAGCCCATGCTCAGTAAGAGATGAAGATGCACCAATTGTTGACTGGCAAGAATTTGCCAAGACAGTGCCTGTGCTCGGAGTTTGTTACGGTGCTCAAATGATGGCTCAAACTGGTGGCGGAGAAGTTGCACCATCATCAATCAGAGAATACGGTCGCACGATACTCAACAAAGTTGATAATCGTTATGCACTTTTCAAAGATGTTGCTGATGATACACAAGTTTGGATGTCACACAGCGATACGATTGCTGCTCCACCAGCCAATGCAGATATTATTGCTTCGACCGATACGGTAAAAGTGGCTGCTTTCAAAATCAAAGAAAAACCAGTTTATGGTATTCAGTTTCACCCAGAAGTAACACATACCGTTTTGGGAAAAACAATTATCAAAAACTTTGTAGTTGATATTTGTGAGTGTTCGCAAAGCTGGACTCCTGATTCATTTGCTGAGGTAACAATTCAGGAATTGAAAGAAAAATTGGGTGACGATAAAGTAATTATGGGTTTATCGGGTGGTGTAGATTCTTCGGTAGCTGCTACTTTGATTCATCATGCTATCGGAAAGAATCTTTATTGCATTTTTGTTGATAATGGTCTGCTTCGTAAAGGAGAATTTGAAGAAGTTTTAGAATCGTATAAAGGTCTTGGTCTTAATGTTATAGGCGTTGATGCCAAAGAACAATTTTATACAGCATTGAAAGGTTTAACAGACCCCGAAGCAAAGCGTAAAGCTATTGGTAAGACATTTATTGATGTTTTCGATGCAGAATCTCATAAAGTAGAAGGTGCAAAATGGCTTGGGCAAGGTACGATCTACCCCGATGTTATTGAGTCTGTTTCTGTAAAAGGCCCTTCTGTAACTATCAAATCACACCATAATGTTGGGGGTTTGCCCGACTTTATGAAATTGCAGGTTGTTGAGCCACTTCGTTTATTATTTAAGGATGGTGTTCGAGAAGTTGGTAAGGCTCTTAATATTCCACAAAATATTTTGGGACGTCATCCTTTTCCTGGACCAGGTTTAGGTATCAGAATTTTAGGTGATGTAACGCCAGAAAAAGTGCAAATCTTACAAGAAGTTGATGCAATTTTTATTAATGGCTTGAAAAATAGCGGTTTATACGATAAAGTTTGGCAAGCAGGGACAATGCTTTTACCAGTTCAAAGTGTTGGTGTGATGGGCGACGAACGTACTTATGAAAGAGTTGTTGCCTTACGTGCCGTTACGAGTATTGATGGTATGACTGCCGACTGGGCTCACTTACCTTATGAGTTTTTGGCCGATGTTTCAAATGAAATAATCAATAAGGTAAAAGGTGTGAATCGTGTAGTGTATGATATCAGTTCTAAGCCACCAGCAACAATTGAGTGGGAATAAGAATATGTTTATAGGTAGAGGCGTTTAAGATTTACAATTTAAGTTTTTGAAGGTAGAATTTTAAGAACAAATTGATATAAATTATTATTCAGCTATCATAAAGTTATTCTAAACGATAAAGAAAAGCCCAGTTTTGACCTTCAAAACTGGGCTTTTCTTTATCGTCTTATATTTTGATTAATTGCTAACCTCACTGAGTCTTAATTTTTCTTTTGGTTGTGTTGTGGTTGCTACTTTATCATTTACAGAAAGTTCTTCTTTTTTCAATTTCAAACGTCTGATTTCTAAAAGATTACCTGTGACAAAATAACAAATAAGTAGAAATAATATAAAGAAACAGAGTTCGGTATTACTAAAATAACTTCTTGCAAAATAAGTGACGACCGTGAAGAAAATAGTCGTTGAATACAATGCAAATGAAGCTTGCATGTGTGAAAGATTATTGTCAATCAGTAAATGGTGCATATGTAATCTATCTGCTTTAAAAGGAGATTTACCACGTAGGATTCTGATTGAAAAAACTCTTATTGTATCAAAAATTGGAATAATTAGAATAACGATAGCAATAATGGGGGCACTTACAAACGAAATATCAGCTTCCCAAGCGTGCATTACATTGAGGTGAATAAACTTCACGGCCAAAACCGTAATAATGTAGCCAATGATAAGTGAGCCAGTATCGCCCATAAATATTTTCTGGCTTTGTGAGAAGTTGAATCGGAGGAAACCAACTAAAGAACCCGCCAAACACAAAGCCAAACAGGCCAATGAATAATGATGATTTACTAAAAACCAAAGCCCAAATCCACTACTGGCAATCATGGCTATTCCTCCAGCTAACCCATCAATACCATCTATCAAATTAAAGGCGTTTATCATGGCCACAAATATGAAGATGGTAAGCAAAATACTTATGATATAAGGTATATGGCCGATACCAAAAATGCCAAATAAATCAGAAATACGAAGGTCACTTCCAATTACTACTATTGCAGAAGCTAATACCTGTACAATCATTTTTTTTGTAGGAGAGAGTGCATAAAGGTCATCTTTCACACCTAAAAAAAACAATATTACAGTACCGGCAAAGACTTTGTGAATGAGAATGCCCTCATCACCAAAATTCCATATCATGTAACCGATTAAGACTCCTGCAAAGATAGCAACACCGCCAAAAGTTGGTGTTGGAGTTTTGTGAGAACTACGTTTTACCGGATTATCCATTAATCCACGGAGTCCACTTATGTTGATAATAACAGGAATAGAACGCAGGTTGATAACCATTGCGATTATAGCTGAGATTAAGATTTGTATTTGCTTATCAGGGATAAGTGATTCAAATGTTGGAAACATCAGAACTATGTTTAATTTTATCTTTACTTGTTAGTAATTAATGTACAAAATAAATACTTTTTTCAATGGGAAAAGTAAAAAAGATAAATCTTTTTGTAGATTTATTTATCTAATGGCGATTTATCGTTGTCTGACAAGTTGAGCTGGATTACCTTGATAAATTCCATAGGAGGTTAAAGATTTGGTTGCAACCGAATTAACCGATAATACAGCGTGTGAATGGCAGGTTACACCTCCACAAACTACTGACTTAGCTCCAATCCAAACTCCATCTTCAATGATAATATCTTTTATAATTAAGTCAAAAGTCTCTTTTCGATAATCATGATTTCCAGACAACAACATTGAGCCTTGCGATAAACAAGAATTATTACCAATTTTTATTTTTCCTAAATTATCAATCCAGAGAGCTTCACCGAGCCAAACATTGTCACCAATCTCCAGATTCCACGGAGCTTTAATATTGATATTTGGTTTCATTGTTACATTTTTTCCAATTTTTGCCCCGAAAAGTTTTAAAATTGTAATTTTAATCGATGTTGGAATTATTAAATAAGAATTGATAAAAATCGCATTTGTGATATACCAAATCACTGAAACAAAGAAATTTCTTGTTAGATCAGATTGTTTATACCAATCATTATTATATTTTGTTAAATCCGTTTTCTGCATTTATGACTTGAATTCTTTTGTTTGGTTACAAATATCGTGCTGATTTTTATGATTTACTTTTTTGAAGTTTAGCAATCAAAAGCCCACTTTTAGTACGGCCTTCTTCCAAACGGTCTGAGAGATAGGTTTTTGTGGCTTCAAAGTGTTTTCGATAGCTTTCTTTATCTCCCATTTCTACGATATTAGCCCACTCGTGCACAGCCGTATGAAACGCCAGATCCTCACCACGAATACTTTTATCAAAAAGTGCAGCTTTGATAGTTTCTTCCAGTAGATTTTCATTTAGAAACAAATATTCAGCCATGCCAACTCTTAATTTAAAGGGCGGGGTTTGACAAATCAGACTTTTATAAGGATTTGTACCAAGTTTGTGCCAAGTATCTACCATTGCCAACAAACTTAGGTGTGAATTGGGTTTATGTTCAAAATCTTGATTCAAACTAAATTCGCTCATAATTTTATCATCAAGCATTAAAACACTTCCTTTATCTTTAAAAACTGTATCACGAGCAGCATAAATTCTTTTCCTAAATTTCTTTTCGTTTTCTTCAATCATTAATTCAAATAGCTCACTTTCTGCTCTGGCATAGCTTCTCACATCACGCTTTGCATAAGGGTTTTGGAGAGCCAAACCCGAATAAACGTGAAATTTGTAACTATAAATTCTTAGAGTCATTAAGAGTTTTACATTATCAAGGCCGTTTGGATGTAATGTATTTTCCCATGGATACACTTTGCGGTGCATGAAGGCCGTTCCGATACTTTCAAAGCCAATGTGTGTAACAGCCTGAATATCAGCCATCATTCGGTCGTGGGCATGAAAGTCTTCGAGTTGATGAATGGTTGAACCAATAGCACTCAGTATGATTTCGGCTTGCTCAAAAGCAGATTGGCTTGCCCGATGATTCACCACAACTAATGTCTGCCCAACTGGGCTCACTGCTGGGCCATAAAGAGCATGACAGGTGATGATTTGTGCATCTTTAGGTAAATGTTTTTCAAAAGCGGCAATTTCTGGCGTTTTTACGGATGTTTGCCCTGCCACAATTGCTCCGTATTTAGTTGATGGACCACATTGAGCTACTACATTTTCTATATTCTCAGCTTCGACAGAATAAAGGATAAAATCGCACAGACGAGAAATGGCGATACCATCTTGAAGTACATTAATGCCAAAGTCACTTAGCTCTTTTTCTAATATTTCACGGTTTTTGGGAAGGTCACAACCATATACTTCATAGCCAGCTTTTGCCCAAATTCGAGCAAACGTCTTGCCCATATCCCCTAAACCGATAATACCTATCTTCATACTTATTGAGTGAATGAGCGTATGAGTGAACTTGTAAATTTTTCAAAGCAAAATTCGAAAAAAATCATATTTCCAATCATTTTCTCACTACATAAAACTATTTTTGTGTTTGAATTCTAATACAAAATAACAAAAAATCACTCATTCGCTCATTCACTCATTCAAAATTATTTTATGCGAACCATTTTATTATTGATAATTTCAAACACATTTATGACTTTTGCTTGGTATGGACACTTGAAAAGACCAGACTTGCCAATTTGGAAAGCTATTTTGATAAGCTGGGGCATTGCGTTTTTTGAATATGTTTTCATGGTACCTGCCAATCGGCTCGGTTATGGGCAATTTAATGCTTTTCAACTCAAAACCATTCAGGAAGCAATTACTCTTGTAGTGTTTGTTGTTTTTGCAGTTTTATATCTAAAAGAACCTTTGAAATGGAATTATTTGGTAGGTTTTGGTTTAATTTTTTTGGCTGTTTGGGTAGTTTTCAAGAAATGAAATTTCATAAAAAAAAGGATTACATTGCTGCAATCCTCTAAGTTTTTTAAGATTTCTTATTTTTCACTGATACCATATTTTTCAGCGTACTTTTTGTAAAGACGCTTTTGCTTGTCGTCAAGATCTATTTTTTTACCTCTAATAAAAGCATAACTTACTTTATTCGTACGCATATCTAAAATATCACCATCTGATACGGCAATTGTTGCATGTTTACCTACCTCGAGCGTCCCAACTTGTTTTTCGATGCCAAGAATTTTAGCGTTATTAAGCGTAATCATTTTTAAAGCATCTTCTTTGTCCATGCCAAATGCTGCACTTGTTCCAGCCACAAAAGGTAAATTGCGAGTTTTGTAAAATTCTTCAGTGTAGAACATTCCAGTCAAGATCCCTGCTTTCATCAAGCGATTAGGCAATTTGTACGGATTCCAGACATCTTCATCAGGTGTATTAGGCAATCGGTGAGTGGGTGAAACAATCACTGGAATATTATTTGTTTTCAAGAAATCGAGAGCTAATTCTGCTTCTTCACCACCAACAATTACAATATTCTTGATCTTAAATTTCTGTGCCATTTGGCAGGCCTCAATGATTTCTTTTCCGTAGTTTGTGCGAATATAAAGTTTTTTAGAGCCATCAAACAAACCTTTCATTGCTTCAAGTTTAGCATTTTTAGGGTTTGGGTTACTAATTTCGCTATATGCAAGTGCATCAGCAATAAAACTTTGAAGTTCGTTTTTTTGCTCGATATACTTTTCGTTTTTCTTAACTGCAAATTTCATTTCTTCAAAACTAAACTGACGAGCAATTAAGGCAGGATAATTTAACCACACACCATCATCTTTTTTCAGTGCAGCATCTTCCCAGTTCCATCCATCGTATTCCATCACCGATGAAGTACCAGAGATAATTCCGCCTTCGGGAGTTGTTTGTCCAATCAAAACACCGTTTCCACGTACTGTTGGAATAACTTCTGAGTCGGTGTTATGTGCAATTAATGAACGAATATTTGGATTAAATTGACCAGTTTCGGCTTGGTCGAATGTTGAACGAACAGAGCCAATTTCTATCAGGCCAAGTAAAGCCGCAGGGGCAATTATACCTGGATAAACAGATTTTCCTGTGATGCTGATAACTTCAGTAGTATTTTTATCAAAACTTGTGTTAACATCGCCAATCGCAGTTATGATTCCTTTGTCGAATACAATTGTTCCATTTTGAATAATTTTTCCATCACCTACGTGAATCGTTCCACCAACTAACGCAATTGGTTTTGACTGTGCAGGAGCGGGGGCTGGATTTTGGGCAAAAACACAAAGATTTATCAATAAAAGGCTGAGAAGTGATAATTGTTTTTTCATTCGGTAGGTTTTAGTTTGATGAACAAATTTTGTGAAAAATACGGGTAATTCCAAATCAGATTTCTAAAAAATGATAGATTAATAAAACAAAATTCGATATAGATTTAGAATCAAAAAAATAATCTCTATTTTTAATTTTGTGAGTGTAAAAAAGACTAAAAATTGAAATTATGAGTAAATTATACACAAATTTGGCAAATGTCTATCATGAAATATATCAAACCCTATTTGATTACGACGAAGAGTTTAAGTTTTACGATGAGCATTTAAGAAAAAATGGCGTCGCAAAGGTTTTGGAAGTTGGTTGTGGCACTGGCAATTTGGCTAAAAGGCTTCTTGATGCAAAGTATGATTATTGGGGAATTGATTTGTTTGATGAAATGCTTGAAATTGCTAAACAAACTGCACCAAATGCGAAGTTTAGCCAAGCTGACGTGAGGAATTTTGACTTGAATAACCAATTTGACTGTACAATAATTACTGGTCGAAGTATAAGTTATTTGATAGAGAATGACGGCTTGTTGGATGCCCTTAATTGTATTAAACGTAGTTTAAAGGTAGGTGGAATGCTGATGTTTGATGCCATTGATGCCGAAAAGATGTTTGAAAATTTTGAAAATGAAAAAGTTGATGAATTAAAGGTTAAATACGGAGTCAACGATTATCAAAGAAAGAGTAAAAGTAGAAAAAATCTGAGTTCTGGTTGGACTTGGGATTGGGAGTCAGAATATTTTAAGATGGATTCTAATGGTGCTTACAAGAAAATTGGGGAAGACTTTTCAACTTTAAGAGCATTTTTGAAGGAAGAGTTGGCCTTGTTTTTAAAGCTTCGGAGGTTTCAATTAATTGAGGTTTTACCCAAAAAATCCTACGCTTGGGATGATAATTTTTTTATAGCAAGAAAGGTTTCATAAAATGAATATTAGAAGATTTGATAATGTAAAAGATGCAGAAGCTGTCTGGGAAATTTTAGATTTGGTTATTGCCGGTGGTGATACATTGGTTTTTGCTCCAGATTCGCCAAAAGAAAAAATGCTAACTTATTGGGGTTCAGATGATAAATTTGCTTACGTCTGCGAAATTGATGACCAGATTGTTGGTACATTTTATTTAAAAGCCAATCAACCAGACTTAGGTTCACACGTTGCCAATGCAGGGTATTTGGTTCATCCTATTCAAAGAGGAAAAGGAATTGCCGAAACAATGTGTAAATTTTCGTTACAAGAAGCACGGAATTTGGGATTCAAAGCAATGCAATTTAATATCGTTATAAGCACAAACGAAGTAGCTGTCAGACTTTGGCAAAAATGTGGTTTTGAGATTATTGGTCGAATTCCGAAAGCCTTTCAACACCAAAAATTGGGTTTGGTAGATGCGTTTGTGATGTATCAATGGCTATCATCGAATGATTGATTTTGAAAGATAGAATAAGTATTAGATATAAAAAACTCCAAGAAGATACTCTTGGAGTTTTTTATATGATTGCTTTATTAGACGAATTAGAACCTGAAATTCAAATTTGCTGCGAATGTTGTACCGAGTTGGCTGAAATGTGAGCCATCATAAGTAACATTTGAATAGCGACCGTTGAATGTAATCAAATTAACATTATTGAAAACTTGTGCTGCATCTTTCAAAACTGCCTCACCAGCCGAATTCAACGCCACTAAATTCCATTTAGGCATGATGTTAAAAATATTATTAATATTCAAGCCTAAAGTTACACTTTTACCTAATTGGAAATTTGCACCTAAATCTGTTACAACTTTTGGTTCAAAAACAGTCTTCAAGTTTGAGTTCAAACCATTTTGACGGAATGTTGTTGGGCCAAATAGCGTGTTATTTAAGTTAAAGTTCATTTTGCCAACTACGTAATCAACTCCTAAGATAGCTTTGTATTTAGGACGTGATGTAAGCAATAATGCTTCTTGTGTTGCATCAATGATTGATTGTCCAGCCGACTTGATAAGTGATGGTGTCAAAGCTTCTCCAACTTTTTCATTTTTAATTGTATAGTTACCCGCTAAGCTGAAGGCTAATTTTCCTTTACCCAAAACTACATTTTTATAGTTTGCTACGAAGTCTAAACCTTGAGTCATTGTGTTCATGCCGTTTACGAAGAAACTAACTGCTACAATACCATTATCAGACAAGATTTTATTTAAAGCTGCTGCTTGAGCCCCACTTCCTGCGGCAATTTCAGAACTTAAAATAATACGATTATCTACTTTGATACTGTAAAAATCGAGCGTTGCACTAAAATTCTTATTAGGGTTGAGACCTAAACCAGCAGTAAAGTTTACTGAATTTTCAGCTTTCAATTTTGGTACACCTAACAAGAATGCTTGAGGGCTGTAATTGTTTACGATACCTTTTGTTTGGATACCTTGACCTGGAACAAAACTTGCTTGTGCCAATTGTAAGTTGCTTTGGGCCATCGAAGGAGCTCTAAAACCAGTTGAAATTGACGCACGGAGTGTTACTTTATCGTCAGCAAATTTGTAGCGTGTGCTGATCTTCCAAACGAAAGCATTTCCAAAGTCGCTATACTTTTCTACACGAGCCGTTCCGTCAATCAAGAAATCTTTTGTAATGTCAAAACCTAAGCCAACATATCCACCAAAGTTATATCGAGTAGAAGTTTTTGCATTTACAGCACTTGTGCCTGGGAATGAATCTGCTCCTGGAGCAGTTGCATAAGATGCTGTATCACCAGCGATGATTGTGAAAGTTTCAGCTCTAAATTCTGAACCCATAGAAAGATTAACTTTTTCGGTCAATGATTTAGAAAGGTCAATGTTTCCTACATTATGGCTAAAAGCATATCCACCTGGCTTGAATTGAATCGGGCTATTTTTACCTAATCCACGGTTTACTGAGTTACTTACAGTATAGACTTGCTTGTTGCCACCAGTTGTAAAGCTTACATCAGATTTCCAGCCGTTTTTTTCTGAGCGAACACCTATTGTTGCATTATAGTCATTCAAATCTCCTTCAAAAGTTGGTACATATCCTAAATACGGACTTCCTGCTGGAGTCAATAAACCATAGTCAGTTGGTCGCCAATATGGGGTACGATAATTAGCAAAGCTATTTACTTTTTTGAAGACATAAGCACCCGTGTAGTATAATTCAGTGTTTTCGGTCAATCCAAAACCACCATTAACTGCAAATTTTGCAGCGGCAGTTTCAGGAGCACCGTTGATATTACCAGCATCTGGTTTTAATTTTAAGAAGGCTTGAACTTCCGAAAGTGGAGCTCCAAATCCTAAATTTCCATCGGCTTCAGCTTCGGCACTCACGACGCCCGGGCGATTTGCTTGACCAACGTGAGAGAGTGCAACTGTGTAGTTGATGTAGCTGCTTTTACCAAAATTAGCACCATTGTTTAACGTAAAGCCAACAATTCCGCCGTCACCTTTGTGCGTTACGCCAGTGTTTAATGTTACAGAACCGTATTCAAATTTATCTTTCAAGATAATATTCATTACACCCGCAATCGCATCTGAGCCATATTGAGCTGATGCACCATCACGTAAGATTTCAACACGCTTGATAGCTTCAGTTGGAATTGCTGAAATATCAGCACCACTTTCGCCACGTCCTGGTGAAGTCTGAATGTAGGTTAAGGCACTTGAGTTTTTACGCTTACCATTAATCAAAATCAATGTACGACTTGGCCCCATATTACGAATTTCATACGGGTCGAGCAATGAAGTTGCATCATTTACAGGTGTTTGAACAGTGTTGAATGAAGGAACACGGTATTGAAGAGCCTTGTCGAAAGTAGTTTGTCCTGTGGTTCTGAGGTCATTGCTCGAAACAATGTCAATCGGTAGGGGCGTATCAGTCAAAGTACGTTTTGAGTTACGGCTACCAACCGAAATGACCACTTCATCAAGTGAAGTTGCAGCATCTTTTAAAATTACGTTAACATCTCCCGAAGCAGGTACTGCAACACTTTGTGTTTCGTAGCCAATGGCAGTAATTTCTAAAGTTGCATCCACAGCAACATCAAGTTTGAAAGCACCGTTGCCATCAGTAGAGGTTCCTTTAATTGTGCCTTTGATTTTTACGCCTGCACCAGGGATTCCTGAGCCAGTGGCATCTTTTACTGTTCCTGATACAGAACGGGTTTGTGCGAATAGTGTGGTGCTTAGGAAAAGCAAGCTCACCAACACCGAGAAGGTGAATCGTTTCATCATAAATAATAAGTGTTTATTTGGTTTTTGTTTAGATTATCAACTGCGAAGTTACTCTCAATGTTTTTTAAAATGCAAATTTTCGGAATAAAATTTTATGTTTTATGTGAAATGCCAAATAAAAAAGCATAATATTGATATTTTACTTTAATTACAATTGCTTATTATTAAAATAAATTAATAATAAGCAATTATAACCATTTTCATTTTAAAATATAATTATTATAATTTACAATTGTATTTTATACACTTATAAATAAAAAAAGCCTTGAGGTTATCAAGGCTTTTAATGACTAAATAGATAAAATTACTCAGTCCCGTGAAACAAGTTGGCTCCAAAAATACGACCACCTGAAGCACAACGGCTACAATCTTCAGCATCGCCCATTTCAAGAATTGTATCGCAGTGAATGTGCTGATTTCTTCTTGGCATGGCTCTTTGGGTCGGATTACCTGTTGCTTTCTCTGCGAGCATTTTTAGCATAATTCTGTTACGCTCTTTGGCTACGCTTTCACGCATTTGTTCATCTTTTTCAATATCAAAATAAACTGTTCCATCAATGATTGTCTTTTCTGGACGAGCATAAATCGAAAGAGGATTGTTATTCCATAATACAACATCGGCATCTTTCCCTACTTTGATACTTCCGAGACGGTTATCTAAGTGAAGCATTTTTGCAGGATTTAACGTTACCATTTTCCAAGCTTCTTCTTCTGACATTCCTCCGTAAAGTACAGTTTTTGCTGCTTCTTGATTTAGGCGACGAGCCATTTCGGCGTCATCAGAATTGATTGCCGTAGTTACGCCAACTTTAGTTAAGATTGCCGCATTGTGAGGAATCGCTTCTTTAACTTCCATTTTGTATGCCCACCAGTCCGAGAAAGTAGAGGCATTTACACCGTGTGTTTTCATTTTATCAGCTACTTTGTAGCCTTCAAGAATGTGTGTGTAAGTGTTAATATTGAAATTGAAAGATTCGGCAACTTTCATTAACATATTGATTTCAGACTGTACGTAAGAGTGGCAAGTAATGAAACGCTTTTTGTTGAGAATTTCTACCAAAGCATCTAATTCTATATCACGGCGAGGAGGAGTTATGCCTGTTTTGTTGCTAAGGGCATTATAATCTTTCCAAGCTTTTTCGTATTCTTTTGCACGCTGGAATGCATCGGTATAAACTTGCTCAACACCCATACGTGTTTGAGGGAAACGGCCAGATGGCGAAGGATTATTGCCATTTTTTACGTTTTCTCCCAAGGCGAATTTAATAAAACCATCAGCACCTTTGATTAGTAAATTATTAGGGTTTTCGCCCCATTTCAACTTAATCAAAGCCGATTGACCGCCAATACAGTCAGCCGAACCGTGTAATAATTGTGATGAAGTTACACCACCAGCCAATTGGCGATAAATATTTATATCTTCCGAATTCAAAGCATCTTCTTGACGTACTTCCGATGAAACTGTTTGTACTTCATTGATTGAAAATAAAGCAATGTGCGAGTGCTCATCAAAAATTCCGTTTGTTAAGTGTTTACCCGTTCCATCAATTGTTTTTGCACCTGCTGGAGCAGTTAAGTTTTTGCCCACCTGTGCAATTTTTCCATTTTGTAATAAAACGTCAGTATTTGCTACAATTCCATCTTTTTCATTTGTCCAAACAGTAGCGTTTTTAATCAACATTGTTTCTTGCTGAGGTTTTTGTTCACTACCATAAGCTGTGAAAGGAAATAGTACTTTTCCAATTTGTGGTACTTTTGCTTTAGATGTATCTTTTTTAGCAACTTCTGCTTTTGGTGCATCCTTGTAGATAGCTTCCCATTTCACTTGTTTACCATCACCTAAAATGGCTTCGCCTTTGATATTTTTTCCATCGTAATACCCACTTAAACGAGACTCATTTGCATCTTTTTTGTCAAGTTTGGTCGTAATCGTCAATAAATCACTGATACGACTAACTTTTGGTGTTGTTTTTACTGTATCGTTTGAGATAAACTGGTATTCAGGTTTGTCAATTTTTCCTGTAATATTTAATTTATAATTCGATTTATCATCAATTTTCAAATCATAGTTTCCTCTGATGTCAGTTACATTCATATCATTTAGAATGTAACGTTTGCCTTGAATCCAGTTCTCGTAAATTACATTATCCTTACTAAAAAGATTTTCAGAAGTAATAATGAAATTAGCCAACATTCCTTTTTTCAAGCTTCCAACCATGTTATCAACTTTCAATAATTTAGCGGGTGTCGAAGTAAGTGCCTCAAGTGCTTTATTTTCAGGTAAACCATATTCTATGGCTTTGCGGAGATTTGCCCAAAATTCAGTTTTGTTTCTTAAACCAGATGTAGTGAGTGCGAAATTGATTCCAGCTTTTGATAAAAGTCCTGCATTGGCTGGTGCCATTTCCCAATGTTTCATTTCATTAAGTCCAACCATGGAAGCATCAAAAGGGTCTTCCACATCATAAGCTGTTGGGAAACTCAAAGGAAGAATCAATGAACTATTAATTGCTTTTATTTCATCAATTCTTTGGTATTCATCGCCTGCTCCTTTGATAATATACTGTACACCGAATTCTTTTCCAATTTTATCAGCTCTCAAAACAGCCAATTTATCTGTCGCTTCATAAATTTGTGGAAGTGATTGCATTTCGTTGAAAGCATCTAAAGAAAGATTTCTCTCTTGAGATTTTCCACCTTTTTTATACCACTCAGCATCGTAGTAAGTTTGGCGAAGCAAAGCAACCGAACCCATCAAAGAAACTGGATAAGTTTGAGTCGAAGAACCTTTATTGAGGGAATAATGAGCTGAAGCTTTAGCTTTTAACAAAACTTCGTTTTCTTTTTCAGATGAGAATGATACAAATGCAGATGTTCCACGTACGATACCGTCAGCAATGTGAACAGCAGCACTACCAAACCCAATTTTACGCATTTCTTCTGCTTTAACAGCATTTACTTTAAATTCGACTGTGGCATCAACTTCAGGTTTCACCGCTTGGTTCCAATCGAAAGCCCCTTTTTTATTACTTTCGAGTTGAGGAGAACCACCAAAACCTCTTCCGCCTGCTGGACGCTGAATTTCGGGCATACCGTAGTCAGAATAAATATCAATTAAAGATGGGTAAATTCTTTTACCTTTCAAGTCATATACAACTGTTCCGTTGGGAACTTGTAGGTCTTTACCAACTGATTCGATATAGCCATTTTTGATATAAATCATGGCATTGTCAAGTACAGTTTGGGCATCTACTACGATTGTAGCATTTTTGAAGGCATATTGAGCAGGACGCTCATCGTAAACACCATTTCGCTGAAAGGTGACTTGCGAAAAAACTGAGCCAGATATAAATGAAACAATGAGTAAAGTAAGAAGTTTTCTCATGGAGTAGGTTTAAGATGTTTGATGAATGAATGATATTGCGAAATTGACAAATTTTACTCAATAAACAAAACTATTGATATTTTTGTGAAAAGAATAGCTGAACTAACTAAATACAATTCCAAAAAGTGAGTTTTAATCGACAAAAGTTTGAATGAGATTTTGAAAGATGTTTAATTTTGAATGAAATAAATCAAGATTTGGTTAGAGGTGTAGGGTAGAGGTAAAACAAGTGTATGAAAGCGAAATTAAATAGAGCAGAGAGTATAAAAAAAATTAATGAATTGGCCGCTAAAGATGTCCCATTTTTACTTGTAAGTGATTTTGAGGGACAAAATGCGATAATATCGCCGCTCGAAAACCTTCAGCAAGAATCGCTAAAATTTTGGATAAATGGCCAGACAAATCATAAAAAGTTAGACAGAGATTTAAAAAATATTCAACTGGATAAACAGCCCATTTCGTATGAAAACTATAAAATAGCTTTTGATTTAGTTCAGAAAAATATCTTACTCGGAAATAGTTTTTTGACAAATCTCACATGCGAAACGCCCATTGATTTGAATATCAGTTTATTGGATGTTTTTGAACAAAGTGATGCCCGTTATAAAATTTATTTACAAGACCAATTTGTGTGTTTTTCGCCCGAAATTTTTGTGAAAATTGATGAACTGGGCAAAATTTCTTCCTTTCCGATGAAAGGCACGATTGATGCGAGCTTAGAAAATGCTGAAGAGATTATTCTGACCGACAAAAAAGAGCTTTATGAACATACGACAATCGTTGATTTAATCAGAAATGATATTAGTAAAGTTGCCAATAAAGTTTGGGTTGAAAAATTTAGGTATATCGATAAGATTCAGACCAGTGATAACAAAAAGTTGTTGCAAGTGAGTTCGCAAGTAAGTGGTTTATTATCAGGTAATTGGAGAGAAAGTTTGGGCGATATTATTTTCTCACTTTTGCCTGCTGGCTCGATTTCAGGAGCTCCAAAAGATAAAACCTTGGAGATTATTGCTGAGGCTGAAAAATACACTTATCAAGCACAATATAAAAATACCTGTATCCAGAGAAAATTTTACACAGGAATTTGTGGACTTTTTGATGGAAAAACCTTTGATTCGGGAGTAATGATTCGTTTTATTGAAAAGACCCAAAATGGCTTAGTTTATAAAAGTGGTGGTGGAATTACTGCCCGAAGCATTGCTGAAAATGAATACCAAGAAATGATTCAGAAAATATATGTCCCTATTGTTTGAGACAATCAAGTGCCAAAATCGGCAGCTACATAATTTATATTATCATAATTTTCGGGTGCGGTGGTCGCTCGAAAACTTATTTGGTATAATTGGCGATTTTGATTTTCAGAATAGCATCGAAATTCCTGATTGGGTAGGCGAGGGGATTTATCGTTGTCGAGTAAGTTATGGTAAAGAAATCAGCAGAGTTGAATTTTTTGAATACGAATTTAAGCATCCAAAAATTATACAAATAGATGAATATCAGTCTTTAAAGTATGATTTTAAGTACGAAGATAGAAGCCGATTTCAGCATTTACTAAAACTTTATCCGAAAGCTGATGATGTAATTATCACTCAAAATGGTTTACTTACCGACACAACCTATGCAAATTTAGCTTTTTTTGATGGAACAAAATGGTTTACACCAAATACGTATTTGCTTCTTGGAACTAAAAGAGAATATTTGCTTGATAATCAATTGCTTACGGAAGTGGAAATTTCGGTTAAAGATTTGATAAAGTTCAAACGAATTTCTTTCATTAATGCGATGCGAGATTTAGATTTGAGTTATGAATTTGAAGTGAACAATAATATTATTTCGATAAAATGACAATTCATAAAAATATAATCATCGGTGCAGGGCCGTCGGGGCTTTCGATTGCTGGGCGTTTAAGCAAGCTGAAAATTCCTTTTATTCTTTTAGAAAAATCGGAAAATGTAGGAAACGAATGGCGAAACCATTATGACCGACTTCGTTTGCACACTGATAAAGTTCATTCAGAATTGCCACACTTGCCATTTCCTGCCGATTACCCAACTTTTGTGCCGAAAGACCAATATATTCAGTATCTTGAATCTTATATAGAGCATTTCAAAATTCAACCAATCTACAAACAAGAAGTTATTGATATTGTAAAAAGAGATAAAATTTGGCACGTTAAAACTCAAACCGATGAGTTTTTGACTGAAAATGTCATTGTTTCGACTGGTTATAATCGTGTGCCAAAAATCCCACATTTTATCAATGACTCTTTGTTTGGTGGCGAAATCATTCATTCTAATCAATACAAAAATGGAAAGTGTTATGCTGGAAAGAACGTTTTGGTAGTTGGTTATGGTAATTCGGGTGCTGAAATTGCGTTGGATTTATACGAAAATGGAGCAAAAACTTTTGTTTCGATCCGTAATCCTGTAAATATCGTAAACCGAGAGTTTTTGGGGCGTTCAACTCAAGGATTGGCCATATTTTTATCAAAATTTGGTAATTCTTTTTATGATTTAATATCAAAAATTTTCAAGCGACTATCAACTGGCTCGATGAAAGATACAGGTATTCCGATTTCACCGCTTGCACCTTCTGAGCAACTTCGCAAGCAAGGAAAAGTTCCTGTGATTGATGTTGGAACTTTACAACAAATCAAAGAAAAAAATATACTTGTTTTGCTTGATATTCAGGAATTTACGCATGATTCGGTGATTTTTAAAGATGGTCAACATATTAAGATTGATGTGGTTTTGTTAGCTACAGGTTATCATGCTCATCTGGAGAAAATAATTAAAAATATCGCTCCTCTGCTCAATGAAAGAGCATACCCAAAAGAAATGTGGCACGAAACCGAACCATACAAAGGATTATATTTTTTAGGATTTAATTTGCCATTAACTGGAATTTTGAGAGATATTAACCTAAGTTCGGCAAAAATTGTCCAAAAATTGACTAATTCTTGACTAAAAATAAATTTGCTTTTGTAGTTTTCGTTGGCATGATATTGGCTTAATTTTTAACTAAAACAATATCATCTTAATAAACCAACACGATTATGCAATTGAAAAATCTTTTACCTGCCCTGATACTTATAGCCATGTTTGGCCAACCCACTTTCGCACGTGATGCTGACCGTCCAGAAATTAAATATTCTAATAAAAGATTTGAAGTAAAAGTACCTGAGAAAAAAGTTAAGACTTTAGAAGTTGAAATCAGAGATGTACACGATAATTTGGTATATGGTACAAGATATTATAATGTTAGTAATTTTGAAAAAATATACAATATCAGTCAATTACCTAAAGGAAAATACTTTGTAAAGATTGTATCTGATGGTAATGTTTACCAAGATGTAATTAAAGTAAAACGCAGAAGTTTATAAACTTCATAAAATATATTACTTGAGTCTTCCCTAATTTTATCAGTAAAATGGTTAATTAAGGTCTGGGAGACCCCGTCTGATATTTAATATAAAAGCCAATTTGACTTTAGTCAAATTGGCTTTTTTTATAATCCTATTCTTGAGCTATAATGAATGTAAAAAAGTAGCTAAATGATTGCTATAAAAGCTTTCATTTGGCTACTTTTTTATAAACTATAATATAAAAAAATCTCTAAGTCATTAATTTCAATATTTGCCAGGCATTGCTTTCCACATTTGCAAAGTGGATGGTCTTTGATTAGTAAAGTGGAACAGTAAAGCCAGCACCAGTATAGATCATTTTTTATGTTCAGGATTCGTCATTTACACAAAGGATGATCTTTGGTAAGTTGAATCGGCACTGTAAAGGTCTCAGTTGTACCTGTATTGATTATTTTCGTATAATCAGGGTAGGCAACTGATCTGAAATTCATGTCGACACCATCAGGCAGAGAGGTTATTAGTTTAATTTTATTATCACCACTATCATAACTTACATTGCCTAAGAATGACCAGTTAACAGGCGATAATAAAGTACCTTCGATACCTACATTATATGGTTTGATTTCTAATGGTTTATCGTTCTCGCAAGTAACATTGATAAAAATAGTTTTGTTTTTGTTTGTACTTGTTTTAAAAGTAAAATTAGTACTACTCATTGTTCCATTTGACCGAGTAACCTCAAAAACTTGAGTTCCAACTCCAAAGTTTACTTTTAGAACAAGTTTAGTGACATTCAAACCAATGTTTTCAAGATCTAAAGTGTAACCACTACCACCACTATTCTTTTTAATTTCAGTTGAGATATTTTGAATAGATGGTTCACCTCCCTCCTCGGTTGGTGCATAAAATGCCTCGATACTACAAGGATAAGATGCGGCACTTACACTTCCATCAGAGTTAAATGTTACTTTGACATTGAAAGTTGATGAACTATTAGAGATGATAAAGTCAGCTAAAGTAAACCATGATAAGTGGCTTGTTGGGAATGTAACAAATAATTCATTTCCTCTGCTCACAACAACGCCTTCTTTTTCATAAGTCCAAACACCAGTTGATTCACTGTAACTATAGATAGGGAATTCATCACCCACCTTTACTTTTTGCTTCGTTTTAGGATTGATTCTATTTGGTGAAATTTCAAAAGAAATATCTACTGGCTGGGAAAAAGTGGAAACTTTACTTCCATTTGTAGCTTTCATTTCAACTGCTGCAAATACCGAAGGAACTAATGTCCCCTTAACATTCGCTTCTCCATTTGGCCCTTTGGATAAAACTGTAGTATTTGAGGCAGGAAAAGCTTTGGCAGATTCACTTGATTGGCCTGAAAATGTGGCAACGGTAGTTTGTAATGCCCCTGAAAGTGTTGCTCCATTTTTGTCTTTCATGACAGTTCCTTTGTCCACTTCAACGATAGTTGAATTTTGACCATTAACCGCTACAATTGAGTTGTCTTGACTTGAACCAGTTGTAGCTGAGTTTGTGATAGTCCCTTGTTGCACAGCAGATCCAACTGGTGGGGTCGATGCTTTCACTAATAGAATTTCAACAGGAGGGTTATTTACGCCTTTCAACGAAACATCTCGGCTTGAAGTGAGATAGCCATCTACGCTTATAATAATCTTAAAATCTACAGGTTGGGTTGCAGTCGGGGTAACATTTCTCAAACCTAAATAGATTGAGGGTCCCTTTTTAGTATAAGTTGTTTTGGCTTCACCTTCAAAGTTGATAATATTAGCAGATTCCTTACCAATAATTTCGATGTTGATTTTATCTAAAATTAAATTTCCAGTTTTGGCATCTTTTACCTGTGCCTCTACAAACGAATCAGCTGGTTTGTAGTTCATGATTAATTTTATGTCTTTACCAGGGTCTAAATTCTTTAAGTCTTTGCAAGAATCGAAAAGAAAAGTTACGCCAATCAATAAGCAAAACTGAATGAAACGAGGTAAAATAAGGTTAGTCTTCATTGGATTCATGGTTATGAATATTTTTTTAAATTTTATTTAAATTTATTTAAGGGCATACGAAAACCCGAATTTCATGACAGGATAAAGATAGAGAGGTTTAAGATTTGCCTGTAATTGCGGAGCTTGAGCAGCCGTTGGTTCGATTGAACCAGTACCAGTCATCTCAATTTTTGGCGAACCAGAGTATAATACTCCTAAATCAAATAAAACCCTAAATTTACCATTGTTAGGATTTCCCAAAGATATTCCAAAATAAGGAGCTACTTTATTGTATTTTACTTTCAATCCAAGCGAGCCTGTTTCTTCGGGAGTGAAGATACGGTCATTGAATTTGATATTACTTTTAGGAAGAACACCTAAATCTATCGCAGTTAGGTTATAAAAGACGCCAGCATTGAGTGCCAAAAACTTTTTAAAAGGATAATAATCAATTACTGCTCCTACATTACCCAGATTCAATTTGGCATCATACTGTGCCTTGCCTTCTTCAACGTCAGTGCCTTGATCAAACGTGATAACGTCCTTTCTTTGATAACTATAAAACGAGACAATTCCTCTGAAATTGATCTTTGGCTTGAAGTTATAAGATACCTCTGGTGAGATTCCAGTAGTACCAACTTTTAAAATAATTGCAATTTTCTTCGGAGTACGAATGGGCTTACTTGGCTTGGTTTCTACATCTTGTGCAAAAACTACTCCTGAGCAAAGCAAGAGAAATAGGAAAGTTTTTTTCATAGCAGGATACTCTTTTTTTTGGTTTAGAAAATCAATTTATAAAAGACGGTGAACCTAAAAAACGTATAAGGTGTAGACTATTTGCTTAATGTGTAGAGTATTTACATCTTAAAGATAAGATTATTTGATATAAATAATGTGTCTTTTTTTAGGTTTTTATTATACGGTACCATATCTGGTATAATAATAATTTATAATTGTATTATTGTTATTAAGTTAATATTGGGTTTTTAAAAAAAACTGAGATAACTCATAATTGTTTTGCTTAAAACCAAATGAAAAACCCCTCACGTAAGCACATGAAGGGTTTGTTGACTTAACCTATGATGAAAAAAAAGGATTTATGGCAAAGCAAATGCTACATATTGATTGCCTTTTTTAGTACCGAGTTTTGTGCCTCCGCAAGCTATTACGATATACTGTTTTCCATTAACTTGATAGGTTGATGGAGTTGCAAAGCCTGCCGCTGGCAATTTAGTTTCCCATAATAATTTCCCAGTTTTTTTGTCAAAAGCTCTAAACATTCCGTCTTTTGTTGCAGCTATGAAAAGTAATCCACTTGCTGTTATTACTGGACCACCATAATTTTCTACGCCTGTATTTTCAATACCTTTGTTCTTCAAACTTTCTTCATATCCGAAAGGTATTTTCCATAAAAATTCACCAGTATTCAAATCAATCGCACTCATTGTTCCCCAAGGTGGTGATATTGCAGGCAAACCTTTACTATCTAAAAATTTATTATAACCAGTGCTCTTATAAGGTAAATATACAGGTTTTGAAATATTTATGGCTGATCCGACCTCTTTTTTCTCATCTCCAAATAAAAATGATACAATCGCTTGCTTTTCGGTCGCTGAAAGTGCCGTAAAACCAGGCATCATTCCTTTCCCATTACTGATAATATTTGTTAAGAAAGATTTATCTCTTTTTTTGTGAATATCAATTAAAGATGGATAATTTGATTTTGGGTTTCCTTTTCTGTCGTTTCCGTGGCAAGCTGTACAGTAAGAAACATATAGTTTTTCGCCCGCACTCAAATTGTTTAGTTTATCTTCTTTTGGTGTCTCAACCATTGTTTGTATCCAAGCCATTTCGTTGGCATTTACGTATAAAACTCCTTCGGGGTCAGCAGCTGCACCGCCCCATTCAGCACCCCCATCATAACCCGGAAAAATTACAGTTCCCTCTTTAGTTCCTGGGTGATAGAGTGAAGTTTTATACTTCTTGAAATTCTGAAGTAATTCTTGACGATTTTCAGCATAAGGACTAATGTCCTTTTCGGTCAAAGTATTTGATTGTCGAGCAAATGGAGCGGGCTTAGTCGGAATCGGTTGCGTTGGCCAAGCTGATTCTCCTTCCAAGTCTGATTTCGGAACAGGCATTTCTTTTATTGGAAAAATTGGTTTTCCTGTAACTCTATCAAAGACAAATACGTATCCTTGCTTAGTCACCTGTGCCACAACATCAATTCTTTTCCCATTTTGTTTTATCGTCATTAAATTTGGCGGAGCAGGCATATCTCTGTCCCAAATATCGTGGTGCGTTGTTTGAAAATGCCATAAACGTTTACCTGTTCGTGCATCCAAAGCTAATAAACAGTTGGCAAAAAGGTTCTGTCCTTTGCGATTTCCACCGTAAAAATCATAACCAGCCGAGCCAGTTGGCACGTAAATGATGCCTCTTTTACGGTCAACTGACATTCCTGCCCAGTTGTTTGCTGCACCAGTGTACGTATTTTTGTAAGCATCTTTCGGAAAAGTTTCATAACCAAATTCTCCTGGGTAAGGAATTGTGTGGAAAGTCCAAGCCAGTTTTCCAGTTTTAACATTAAATGCTCGAATATCGCCTGGGGCGGCATCAGCCCCTTCTGAAAGGCGAAGTGGCATTACGATTAAATCTTCAAAAAGTGTTCCTGGGGTATTTGAAATGACAAACTTATTTTGAGCAATTTCAGGTAAACCTGTGTGTAAATCAGTTTTTCCGTTATCGCCAAATGTTTCGATTGGTTTTCCAGTTTTGGCATCTAAAGCCCACAAATTTGGCCCTACCGTATATAAGATTCTTTTATCGTTGCCTTCTTGCCAGTAAGTTACGCCTCTACTGGTACTTGCCCAGTTTTTGAGCGGGTCACCGAAACGCCAAATTTCTTTACCTGTTGCAGCATCAAGTGCAAATGCTTGAACTGAAGAGGTGACACCATATAAAACTCCTCCGACAATGATTGGATTTACCTGTATTTGTCCCGAATCAGGAGTTGAATACGACCAAACAATTTGTAATTTATTAACATTTTCGGGGTTTATTTGTGTCAATTTTGAATAATGGTTTCGGTCGGGCCCACCTAAATATTCTGCCCAATCAACATCGCAAGAATTGGTTTGTAGGGCAGAGGCAACAATAAAAAATAGTATTGCCAAAGATCCAAAAAATACTTTTGATTTCATATAGGTAAAGGTTGAGTATAGAATTTATTGGTACTTATTTTTTAGTTATGCATGCCATACAAAGTGTGCCAAAGCATATATTATATTTCTCGTGTCAGCCATGCTGTTGCATGGCATGGATAAAGTGGAATTCGTTTGAAGAATTTATTGTGCGAGAATTAAAAATATTCTCAATTCTTCATTTTTAATTATCAATTAAACCCTTATTTTTCCTCTTTTCGCTCATCAATATCTGATTCGGGGTCGTTGTTGTATGATTCAAAGATTTCAGGATATTTGTTTTTGAGCCAACGGTATTGTTTTGAATTTAAGAATATAAATCTTGGACCGACTGATTCTTCCTCGTCAGCTTCCGAAAAAATTTGATAAAACATACCCTCAGCATTATTTTCATTAAGTGCCTTATTGATTAAGTCCGAGAGTTTTCCTGTGTCAAAATCAAAAACCTCATACTCAATTTTGTCTTTTTTGTTTTTGGGCTTTAATAGGGATTTTACAAATTGTTTTTCTTCGTACTTTTTGCCATTTGGCATCACAAAACTGTAAGTAAATGTGCGGTCGGAGTAATTACCTTTTTTTAAGTTTTTAGTGAAGTTGTCGGTCAATTGAGTAGGTTTAAACTGATTTCTTGAAATCTTAGTCAATGAATCAATAGCAGATTTATAAACATTTTTGTAAGACTCGACATCCCAAATATTGCATTTAATAATAACATTTTTGAGGTTTTCGAGAATCGAAAGTCCATTTGTTTGAAATTTACGAAGATTAATAATAAAATCATCTTTTTCGATACTTGACATCTTCTCTATAAATTCAAATTGAGCAAAATCATCAAGCAAAGCATTGATACTATCTCGGCTGAAAGTTCTTTCATACATCGTAAAATCGACGTAATTATTGGGCAATGTTTCTTCTACAATTGTGGCTTGAGTACTATCAAAAAGCACATAAGAGAGTTTCGGACTTCGATAATCACAGACAATCACCAAACGATAGGGCGAAGCAATATCAGTCAAATAATCATTGATAATCTTAAACTGATTCTCGCCAATTGATGGAAAATAATTTGAATTAGGTTTTTTGAGTGAATCTAAATTGTTTTTAATTGTTTTTTGTAATGAAATAAATAGTGTTTGTTTATAAACTTTGCCATCTATCAAAGCCGAAATATTTTGTTGGTCAAAGTCTGTTTCGGTACTGTCAGTGCTTTCTCTGAAATACTTTACCTCACTGATTTTAGCTTTTGGCAGAAGTTTTTCGTTGACTTTATTTAGAATATAAGCGTAAAGTTCGGTATTTGATTTACCCGAAAGTTCGTTCAGATCAATCACAGCAACTTGTTTGCTTTCCTTCAAAATATCAGATGGTTCTTTAGCATTTTTGGTGTCTGTTGCCGCGTCTTCAGCCAACATTTTTTCTCTTTTTAGGGCTTTTGCAAAGTTTTCTGTACTAAATGCCGCTACTTGCTGCTGATAATTACCATAAATATTAGCTTTCTCGGGGTCATTTAAAATTTCAGGGTGTTTAGTTTTTAAATATGTTTTTTGCTCTTTTGTTAAGAAAATATAGCTTTCTTCGCCACTAAAAGCGTATGAATTTTGTGTATTTATTTTAATGAAATTTCCATTAACCCTATTCTCGTCTAAGGCACGATTTATTTCTTCAAGCCAATCTTGTGTATTGAAAAATAGACCATTAAAATTGAGAGAAAATTGATTTTCTTTGACTTCATTCTCAGTATCTACATGAGCGATTTTATTTTTTGACTCATATTTTTTGTTGTTTAGCCTAAAACTTACCACTAATTCACGGTCTTTTTTATTCCCTTTCTTGATTTCTGTTTCAAAATTGTCGGTAACTTTTTCGGGTTTAAAAGCACCTCTTGAAATTTTTTCGAGGCTTCCAATAAAGTTTTTGAACATCAAAACTTGCTCTGCTTCTCTCAATGGTAACGGACTGACTTTGGCAATTACTTCTGGAAATTGTGACAACAAGCTACGTTTAATGTTGGTATTATTTTTAGGCTCAAAACGCAAATCAACAATGGCTTTGTCGGTCATTGCTGTATCCAATGATTGAATAAGTCCAATTTGTTGAAATTCTTTAATAATTACATTAAGGCTATCACGACTGTTTTTATCTGAAAAGCTGATTTTACTGCCAAAAACGTTTTCAAAAAGAGGATTTGTTTTGTTTTTATCAATAAAAAGCACATTTTGTGTACTATCGACCAAAAGAATAACTTTACGTGAATCTCTGACCGACAAGAAAGGATTATAATCATTGCTGACAACTATGATACGTTTATTAGAATGTTGGTCGGTCAAAAAATCGTTAATTGACTGAAAATCCTTGTTTGAAAAACCAGTCAAAAATGAAAATGCACTGGCATAAGATGTAATGATGGATGAATCAATGTCAATATCCGGCGGAATACTTTTTTTGATAGTTTTGATGAAAGAAAAATCAGTATCAGCTTTTTGACTGTATGTTTTTCCGCCAACTTGATAACTAATTTTATATTTATTTTGATTGGCAAACGGGTTTTTTATTGGAATATTAATCAGACTTTGTGCCTTTTCTTCTTCATTTTTGCTCAATTCTGTGAGTTTTATTTCATTAAAATCGAAATTTGGCAGTAACTTTTGCTTGATTTCTTTCCAGTAGGTTTCATAGATTTCGCTTCGAGTAAGGTTTTTTTGCTCAGAAGGAATAATGATGGCGTTTTTGCAGAAAGATAAAATTTCAACTTTGCTTTTCAGTTCATAGTCTTTGTAGGAGTTTTTGAGCGAATTGGCATCAGTAGTTGATAAGAGATTTTTTTGTTGTAAACTATCAATTAGTCTAAATTGTGTTGCTTTAAGTGAAGAATAATTATCATAAAAATAGGTTTGTCTGGCTGCGTAAATAAAAAAGCCAAAGTCTTTAATTAGCTTGATTTGGCCTTTTTCTAACCAAACGACCAATTCGTTATAAACTTTTTCGTCGATAAGGTTACTTGCTTTTAATTGTGCAGCAAGTTCAAGGTAGTTAGTCTTTGATGGACGAAGATTTTGTTCGATAGCAAGAAATGTAAGGGGATTATTAACTTTTACATCACCTTCGACTTCGGTTTTGAAAAGCATTTTCTCACCCAGCATTTTTTCTGATAATTCTCTCAAACGAATAAGTTCATCAGCAGCAGAACCCACATTTCGCATTAATTCAAATACGCCAATAAAACCTAAAATTGCTGTACGAGATTTTACAAGTGAATCAGGAACTTGATTTTTGCCAAATTGCCCAAACGCACTGCCTGACATTCGTTGGTTGAGAACTTTATCTTCTTTATTGATAATTTTCAAGAAAGAATCTTTACCAAATTCAGTGATTATTTCTCGCTTTTGGAGAGTATCAAGATAATCTGCTATTTGTTTATCGGTAAGTTTTTGTGCAAACGTGTTAGCGAGCGGTAATAAGAGTAAAAGTAGTGAGAATATTTTTTTCATTGTCGATTATCCTTTTTTTCTTCAAAAATAGAAGAGAATATAGAAATAACCTATTTTTTGAAAATACAAAAAAAATCGCCACAATGTGCAGCGATTTTTAAAAGGTCTTAATACACGATGAATCTTACCCTTCGACTTTTTGAAGTATCTTCTTTGCCTTTAGAGTCTCTTATAACTTCTTGCTCGCCCAGACCTTTAACCAACATACGGTTAGGGTCAATTCCTGCTCTTCTCAGATAGTCTGCACAAGATTTGGCACGGCGTAACGAGATTCTTTGATTGACAGCAGCATCACCAACACTATCCGAATAACCAGCCAACTGTACATTCAATTTTGGATTTAATGTCATCAACTCAATCAAGCGATTGATGTCAATATAGTATTCCGATTTTACGATGATTGAATTTCGGTCGAAATACACATCATTAAGTGTGTAGACCTTTTTCGTTTCAAACGAAATATTCGGATCACTTTTCAATTTGAATGTTTCCGTAGGTTTATTCATATCAACCTCTGGAGCATTCACATAAGGATTTTCTTTTTTATCTACTTTTGAAGCTGCTACAATAGGAGAGATAGTAGTTTTAGCTTCGAGTATAATTGTTTTTACAAATTTTTCGTCAGCATCACTTGTTTCAGGAATCCAGTTGCCTGTGTAGTCAGCATTTCCACCACCTGAAACCGACAGACCGTATAAGTTTCCAAACACTACACGAGCATTATTATTAATGTCAATTGGAACAATTTGGTTAGTATTTAAATCAAATACTCTGATTTTTGCATTGTTAATAACATTATTATCAGGCCCTAATACTTTGATTGTATAGCCAATGTTTTTTGGCATCATCTCAATAGTATTATTAATTGTTTCGGTTCCATTTACATCTTCAAGACTTACTTTTATCTGATTTGCTGGTAAGTATCCTGGTGCTTCGCAAGCCAGCGTATAATTGTTGCCTGCTTTTAGCTGCATCAACGAAACTCCATTTTTAGCTGAGAATGAGGCTGAATTTCGGCTATTCATGGCCACAAAAACCGAAGCATCGATTGGTTTTTTTGTCATAGCATCTACAACCATTACGTTTACAGGGATTTGTCTCGCACCTCTAAATTTATTTGGTAAAGCAGCATAATAGATATCACCTTTTATCTCTACATAAATTTCCTCAGTATTTCCAGTAATGGCTGTGTATTCTTCATGGTTTGGTGTATTCAAGAAATCTACATCCTTAGGGAAAGTCCAACTGCCATCTTCTTGTAATTCTGTTTGGTAGAGGTCAAATCCTCCAGCACCACCACCACGAATTGAGCTAAAAATTAAAGAGCGACTATCGGGCATAAGTGTTACGTTTCGTTCGCATTCTGAATTGATTGGCTCTCCCAGCTTCTCAAAGTTGATCCAATTCCCATCGTCAGTTTTATTAGCTACCCAAATCGTATAACATGATTCTGTATTACGGTATTTTTCAAACTTCTCACGAACGAAAAACAGCATTTTACCATCCTGCGAAACACTTGGACTTCCTTCATACATGGCTGTATTTAAAGGTTCTCCAACATTTTGTGTATCACTCCATTCGTTAC
Source organism: Emticicia sp. W12TSBA100-4 (assembly GCF_040253585.1). NCBI lineage: Bacteria > Pseudomonadati > Bacteroidota > Cytophagia > Cytophagales > Leadbetterellaceae > Emticicia > Emticicia sp. W12TSBA100-4. The sequence continues at coordinate 194,600 of NZ_JBELAU010000011.1, read as the reverse complement.
CCATGCGTTTTGCATAAAAAATATCTCTATCGCCAAACCCACTTGGTAATATAGCATCGAAATACAATTCCCTACCATCAAAGGTAAGACTTGTACCCATTACTTTTCCTTTCTGAACTTTATCTGTGATTGTTTTAATGAGTTGAGGTGTTTCCCAAGCGGCTGATTTGTCAGCACGTGTACTCATGAATACTTTTGTACCATCCGGACGGTCTTGTACAAATACGAATGTTTTTCCGTCTCCACTAATCGAAAATGCGTGTTCACGATACTCTCTTGTATTGATTGGAGTACCAATTGATTTTAAGTTACTCTGGGCGATGGCTTCATTGCTACCTAAGTAAGCGATTGCAGCCGCAAAAAGCACAACCTTTTTCATTTTTTTCGTCATTTTGGGTTCACTGTGTAAGATTAACCATGTGTTTGATATTGATTAATGGAGTCCAAATTTTGTGCCAAAAAATTATCAAACGGTAGTATGAAATAAGTAAAAATTTATTTTATACGTTTTTAGTGGTTATTCTTTACAAAAAAGGAAGGAATGTAATTTCCAGTTTTGCAAGTAATTGTTAAGTTCTGTGTTATGATTTTATGAATGACTTTTGCTGAACACTAAACAGGCAATGGCTTGATTAATGTTGTGTGCTTTTATAATCTGAATGCGGTATGTCATCAGATAATATTTTAGATAGAATAATAAGTTATTCAAGTATTGGTATTGTCACAATAACGGTACTTGAAATTTTATTTGGTTGGATAAATATCAAGAATAAATCATAGTAATGGATTTATTTGATAAATTTGAATGAGAGCTTGAATCACTATTCTTTGAATAGTGTCAAAGGTTTAATTGAAAATCGCCATAAGGCAGATGCAAGCTAAAATGAGGAAAGAAATGATTTTTTTTGTTTTTGTCGAGAATACACCACGTGGTTTTGACGAACCGAGCGAGATAGAATTTTTCATTTTAGGGTTACGTTAGAGATTATAAGGAAAGCATTTATTGTTTACTTTTGTAAATTTATAAGTTTTAAATTTAATTTTCAAAATATTTTGAAAGTTTTTTTTTTACAATAAAAACAAATGTTTTACTGATAACCGAATATTATTTTGTCATTGACAAGCGATTAAGTTAATTTTGTGCTTTGACCAAAGAAATTTTTCGATTCAGATGCCAAATACAGATTCAATTTTGAGAATTGCCCTCCAAAAATCGGGTAGATTAAGTGAGGATTCGTTTAGATTATTTAAAGAGTGCGGAATAAAGTTTGAAAGCGGTACAGGTAAGCTAAAAACATCCTCATCAAATTTCCCTGCTGAGTTTCTTTTTTTACGAGATGATGATATTGCAGGCTATGTAGAAGATGGTGTTGCAGATATTGGAATTGTTGGCGAAAATGTATTCATCGAATCAAATCGCAAGGCTGAAATTACTTATCGTTTAGGTTTTTCAAAGTGTCGCCTATCAATTGCCGTTCCACGTGGCGTTGATTACAAAGGAATTGATGATTTTCAAGGTAAAAGTATTGCTACTTCGTATCCTCGACTTTTGGGTAATTATCTGAAAGAACAAGGTGTAAAAGCCGAAATACACGAAATTAGTGGTTCGGTTGAAATTGCTCCAAGTATTGGTTTAGCTGAAGGTGTTTGCGATATTGTAAGTTCAGGAAGCACACTTTTGAGCAATGGCTTGAAAGAAGTTGAAACAATTTTCCGCTCAGAAGCAGTTTTGATTTCAAATAAAAAGTTACCAAAAGCAAAACATGATACTCTCAACAAATTGTTATTCAGAATAAAAGCTGTACAAACGGCTCAGAATTATAAGTACATTTTGTTGAATGCACCGAATGAAAAATTGCAGGATATTATCAACATGATTCCAGGAATGAAAAGCCCGACCATCGTGCCATTGGCAATGGAAGGTTGGAGTTCGATTCATTCTGTGCTTGAAGAAAATCAGTTTTGGGAAAATATTGAAGCCATTCGCTCAGCAGGAGCAGAGGGTATTTTGGTAATTCCGATCGAAAAAATGATTTATTGAGCAGATTGTTGAATAAATTTTAATCAACATGATAACAAGTCTCGAACAATTAGACCTCACAAAGGCTTATACATTCAAAGATTATCTTTCTTGGAGATTTGAAGCGGGCGGCGTTCCGCAAAGAGTGGAATTACTGCGTGGTTATATTGCTAAAATGTCACCTGCACCGACGAGTACCCATCAAATAATTAGTGGTAATCTGCATTTTAATCTGGCATACTTCCTGCGAAAGAAGCCTTGCAAGGTCATAGCTGCCCCATTTGATGTATATCTTCCATCAATCAAAGGTGAAGGTGAAACTGTTGTTCAACCAAATTTGTGTGTAATATGTGACACCACTAAAATCAAAAAACAAGGTTGTGTTGGTACTCCAGACTTTGTGATTGAAATTCTTTCACTCGGCAACTCACGTAAAGAAATGACTCAAAAGTTTCAGATTTACGAGCAAGCTGGGGTAAGAGAATATTGGGTTGTGTATCCTTATGAACAAGTGATTCATTAATATATTTTAGAAGGAGAGAAGTTTCAAGGATTACCAATTGCTGAGAAAACGATAAAAAGTGAAGTTTTGCAAGGTTTTGAAGTAGATTTAGATACGATTTTTGATACAATCGTTGAGTAAGGAATTTTTAGAAAAAACTAAATGAATATTATATCATTTCCACAACGCTCCGAATGGAAGCAATTGCTTGCTCGACCAGTGCAAGAAATGGCCGAAATTGAGCAGAAAGTATTACCCATTTTACAAAAAGTAAAACTCGAAGGCGATGCTGCCCTCAGGGAGTATGCTCAGAAATTTGATAAAATTGAACTCAATAATTTTCAAGTTTCACAAGAAGAAATTGATGCTGCTGAAAGCCAACTATCGGAAGAGTTGAAGGAAGCTATTTGGCAAGCATACAAGAATATTTATACTTTTCACGAAGCTCAAAAACAAACCCCCGAAGTTATAGAAACAATGGCGGGTGTAAGATGTTGGAGAAAAAGCGTAGGTATTCAAAAAGTTGGATTTTATATTCCAGGCGGTACTGCTCCACTTTTTTCAACAGTTTTGATGTTGGGAATTCCTGCCCAAATTGCTGAATGTCAAGAACGAATTTTGTGTTCGCCAAGCAATCACCCAGCCATTTATTATGCAGCGAAATTGGTCGGAATCACCAAAGTTTTCCGAATAGGGGGGGCTCAGGCAATTGCCGCAATGGCGTACGGAACCGAAACAATTCCACAAGTTTATAAAATCTTCGGGCCAGGCAACCAGTATGTGACTGCTGCCAAACAATTAATGAGCAAAGAAGGTGTAGCAATTGATATGCCAGCTGGCCCATCAGAAGTAGCTGTTATGGCCGATGATTCGGCAGTGCCATCTTTTGTCGCCTCTGATTTACTTTCGCAAGCCGAACACGGTGCTGATAGCCAAGTTTTGTTGGTTTCTACGAGTAAGAAATTTGTTTCGGCTGTAAATTTGGCTGTTTCTGGGCAATTGAATCGTTTGCCAAGAAAAGATTTGGCTACTAAAGCAATCGAAAATTCTAAAATTATCTTGCTTGAAAGTCAGCAAGATTGTATTGATATGCTCAACGAATATGCTCCTGAGCATTTGATTTTAGCAGTTGAAAATTATAATGAAGTTGGCGAAAAGATCATCAACGCTGGGTCGATATTTTTAGGTAATTACACCCCCGAATCTTGCGGAGATTATGCTTCGGGTACAAATCATACATTACCAACTAACGGTTATGCACGAGCATACAGTGGAGTTTCGCTTGATAGTTTTGTAAAGAAAATTACTTTCCAAGAAATTACTAAACAAGGGATTTTGAATATCGGTCGAACGGTTGAACTAATGGCCGAAGCTGAATCATTAGAAGCTCACAAACGAGCCGTTACTTTGAGAATGGAGAGTTTGTTGAATTAGAATATATAAAGGAAGGCTTCCCTCAAAGGGAAGCCTTCCTTTAAAACTTACTTAGCAGAAAACTTATAAACAGTCGTTGTTTGATAAGTTTCATTTGGTTTCAAAACAGTCGTTGGAAACTTTGCTTGATTTGGCGAATCTGGATAGTGTTGAGTTTCTAAACAAAATCCTGTACGAAATTTGTAATTCACACCTTTTCCTGCTGGCACGCCATCTAAGAAATTTCCTGTATAAAATTGCACTGCTGGTTCAGTTGTTAAAACTTCCATTACACGACCAGAAGTTGGTTCGTAAACGCTCGCAATCGTTTTCAAAGTTTTACTCGAATCAGTTGCTACCCAACAGTGGTCATAGCCTTTCCCGTATTTAATCTGAATATCTTTCGCATCATTGATTCTCGCACCGATTTTAAATGATTTTGTGAAATCAAAAGGTGTACCCGCTACTCCTTTCAATTCGCCCGTTGGAATTAGGGTTTCATCAACTGGTAAAAACTTATCTGCATTGAGCATCACTTCATGGTCAAGGATTTCTTTGCTAAAATCACCCGAAAGATTGAAATAAGCATGATTTGTTAAGTTTACAACCGTTGGTTTATCAGTAGTTGCTTTATAATCAATCTTTAAAGAATTGTCTTTTTGTAAAGTATAAACTACTTCAACATCCAGTTTTCCAGGATAACCTTCTTCTCCATCGGCAGAAGTATAAGTGAGTTTCAATTGAGGTTCTTCACCGTCAACTGGCGTTGCAGACCAAAGAACTTTATCAAATCCTTTTTTACCGCCGTGAAGTGCATTTACGCCATTATTTTGTGCTAACGCATATTGTTTGCCATCCAATGTAAATTTCCCTTTTGCAATTCTATTACCGTATCGGCCAATCAATGCACCAAAATAGGGTACTCCTTTTAAATAGCCTCCCAACGAATCGCAACCCAAAGCTACATCTGTATATTTACCATTTTTATCAGGTGTTGACCAATAGGTTATAATTCCACCATAGTTCGTTATTTTTACTACCATTCCTGCACTATTTTTTAGTGTGTAGAGGTCGGCAGCTTCGCCCGTTGGTAGCTTTCCATAACTTGTTTTTTCGATTTTGTTGACTGCGGTTGTTGAATCACTTGTAGTATTTTCTTCTTTTTTTGAAGTACAATTTTGGAATAAAATGGCACTACCTAACAAAATACCAAGAACTTTTACTTTCATAATGTAAGATTGAGTTTAAGATTGGATAGAAAATTAGAATGAAGATGTAAGTTAGCATTTTATGTTTATTCATTCAAAAAATATCTTTTCTAAATCTGTCGCCAGTAAAACTCATTGGCTTTGTAATCAAAAAAGCCTCTTTTGTTGCCTTTTGCATTCAGAAAAACGAAGTCCATCGCAAATGCCTTTGTTTCAATGACACAAAAATTGTTGTAGGCAAAATCAAGCAATTCTTGTTCAACATCTTTCTTGTTTACATCAATCATTTCGGGTTCCGATAAAATACTACCTGATTTTGCTTGAGTTGTATAGCACATTTTGCTGGCTAATCTGGAGTTTTCCCAAGCTCTATCAGCAATATCATTCGTATGATGTATCGTAGCTTTTGTGTAAATTCTGAGTTGAAGTTTTAATTCAGCATCATAAAAAAGCCAACTGAGAGCATCGTTTTGGCGTAAATGATTTATTTTTTCGGAGCGAATATCGGTATGAAAGCGAAGTGTTTTTTCTTCTAAATTGATATTTCTCAAAACTACCGTACGTTGTTCGGGGAAATAATTATTGATTGTGGCAATAATACCTTGATGAAAAGCTGATTTTGCAGTTTTGACAGATTCTTGGAGTAAAAGCCAAATTTGTTTTTCAATTTCTTGTAAATTATTTTCTAAGAGTGTTTCTTTCATTAAAGGCCAAGTAAGTTTCAGAGACAAGATGCTATAAATTTGAAACTGTCTGTGGGGAAGAATTGTTATTAAAAACAAAAAATCTGATAAGCAAGAGTGTGTTAACTCATTGATTATCAGATTTTTAGTGATTGTGGAGACGCAGGGACTCGAACCCTGGTCCGAACTTGGCAATCGACGAGCCTTCTACATGTTTATTCGGTCTTATTTATTCGAGAGTAGGTCGGTGTCCGACATACCAAATCTACTCCTTAGAAACCTAAATACTAATTACCAACAAGTTCCCCGCAAATAATCGCCTCTGCAGGTTCGACACCCCGAACTCCCCAGCGGCAGAGGTTGGCCAAGGCGGGATGTGGCTAAATGGTTAATTCACTCCGGAATTAAGCAGCCATGGCATACGAAGTATTGCCAGTTATTGTTTGGAAGAATTTTTAACAGGAGGTTCTACCAACTCCCGACATGCTTTTACTCGCAACCACTCACGCCGTCAAAACCGGTCGTCCCCAGTTGTTTTTTAGAAATGCAAAAGTACACTTTTTAGTTCATTTTTGCCAATTAAACTTTTTTCAAAAAAAATGATACAGGCCGCAAGTTTTTTTTAATTATTTCGTCTAAGTAATAGAAACTTAGCAAAATCTTAATTTTTTGACCGTTATTCCTATTATTTACGTACGCTAAACTGCCTTTATATTTTGATGAAAATTTACGTTTAATTGAAATTTAGTACCAAACACTCTTAAATCTAATCAAAATATGAATGTAAAATCAAGAATTTTATTTGCCTTTTTGTGTTTTTTAGCAGCTTTTATAGTGGCTTGTCAAAAACACGAAGAATTAGCTCCTTCTATCAACACTTCTACTACCCCAATCAGTATCGAAACTTCATTAAGAACAGATAATGCAAGTGCTTCCACCGAAACTATTGCTCTCGGCAAAGCTTTATTTTGGGACCCTATTTTATCGGGTAAGCGAGATGTCGCTTGTGCCACTTGTCATCATCCAGCGAATGGCTATGCCGATAACCTTGATTTATCCATTGGCGTAAATGCCGTTGGTTTAGGTACAAACCGACATTTTTTGAATCCAAACACTTTTGCTTTCGTCAAACGCAATGCACAAACTATTCTCAATACTGCTTTTAATGGGATGGATGCCAACGGAAATGTAAATACCGCAACCGCCCCCATGTTTTGGGATTCAAGAGTTCGGAGTTTAGAAGCACAATCATTAGAACCAATTAAAGCACTGGAAGAAATGCGTGGAAATGCTTACTCGGAAGCTGCCGCACTCGATAGTGTAGTGGCTCGCCTTAAACGTATTCCACAGTACCAACAATTATTTCAGACTGCTTTTGGAAATGCTCAATCAATCACGGCAACAAATATTGGAATTGCGATTGCTGCATTTGAGCGAACGTTGGTGGCGAATAATTCGAGAGTTGACCGATATAAGGCTGGCGAAACTTCAGCTCTTTCGGCTTTGGAAATAAGAGGTATGAATGCTTTTCAGACGGTTGGTTGTGCCAGTTGCCATTCTGGGAATATGTTTTCCGATTTTCAACTCCACGTCCTTTCGGTTCCAGATAATACAAAAAATGCCCAATCTGATGCAGGTGCAAACAATACGTATGCGTTTCGCACACCAAGTTTGCGAAATTTACGAGTGACAGCACCTTACATGCACAGTGGAGTTTTTCAAACCTTGGATGATGTGGTTCGGTTTTATGGCAGAATTGCGGGCGGTAATTCGCAGAATAGAAACGTGACGGTTCGACAAATTGACCCACGCATTAGAAACATAAGAATTGGAAATAATCAGGCAGCGATTGTGGCTTTTATCAATGCCTTATCGGATGATAATTTCGATAAAACTATACCCGCAAGCGTGCCGAGTAGATTGGCAGTTGGAGGGAATATTAGATAACAAATGAAACTGGCTTTCGGGAATTCTCGAAAGCCTTTTTTAATTTTAAGCTATTAAAACTTCATCGAAAGCCCAATTCGTTTTCGTGGAATATCAATTTCCATTACTTTTACTTGTACTTTTTGGTGCACTTTTACAACTTCATTCGGGTCTTTGATAAAACGATTGGCCATTTGAGAAACGTGAACCAAGCCATCTTGATGCACGCCTACATCAACAAAACAGCCAAAAGCAGTAATATTTGTTACGATTCCTGGTAAAATCATGCCTTCTTTCAAATCTTCTATCGCATGAACGTCGGAGGCAAACTCAAAGGCTTCGAGCGTCTCACGAGGGTCACGGCCAGGTTTTTGAAGTTCGGAAAGAATATCGTTTAGCGTTGGCAAGCCAACTTTATCAGTTACATAATTTTTGAGAATATTTTTCGATTTAAGTTGTTCATTACCAATGAGTTCGGCCACTTTTACACCCAAATCTTTCGCCATTTTCTGAACGATTGGATAGGTTTCTGGGTGAACTGCTGAATTATCCAATGGATTTTCTGCTCCACGAATACGCAAGAATCCTGCACTTTGCTCGAAAGCCTTTGCACCCAATCGTGGCACTTTTTTTAATTCCTCTCTCGAACTAAAAGCCCCATTTTTTGCACGATAATCAACAATGTTTTGTGCCAAAGCAGGTCCCAATCCCGAAACATAACTTAAAAGATGCTTACTTGCTGTATTGAGTTCAACTCCCACCAAGTTTACGCAACTTTCAACCACCGAATCAAGGCTTTCTTTAAGCATTTTCTGCTCGACATCGTGCTGGTATTGCCCAACTCCGATAGATTTTGCATCAATTTTTACGAGTTCTGCCAGTGGGTCCATCAATCTTCGTCCAATCGAAACAGCTCCTCTGACGGTTACATCTTTATCAGGAAATTCTTCACGGGCAATGGGGGAAGCAGAATAAATTGAAGCACCTTGCTCCGAAACCATGTGAACGGCAGCCTTCAAATTTCCATTTTTTATGACCGATTTTACGAGAGTTTCGGTTTCACGGCTTGCCGTTCCGTTACCGATGGCAACGGCATCAATTTTGGATTCCAAAATTAATTTTTTGATAACCGCTTCGGCCTCCATTTGTTTCGTTAATGGATAAACGACCGTATCATAAATCAAATCGCCTTGTTCGTTCAGACAAACCACTTTACAGCCCGTGCGAAATCCTGGGTCGATGCCCAAAACTCGTTTTTGTCCGAGTGGCGATGCCAACAAAAGCTGACGCAGATTCGTTACAAAAATTTTAATGGCCTCACTATCAGCTTTTTGTTTTGAAATATTGCTAAATTCAGTTTCGATACTTGGTTTTAAAAGTCGGTCATACGAATCACTGATGGCTTGTTCCACTTGTTCTTTGGCTTCAGGTAAGCCTCGCAAATAAATTCGGTCGAGAGCATCCACTCCACGTTCGGTTTCAATTGAAATATCAATCGATAAAAATCCTTCTTCTTCACCACGACGAAGTGCCAAAAGTCGATGCGAAGGAATTTTTGAAAGTGGCTCAGAAAATTCGTAATAATCTTGGTACTTGATTCCTTCTTCTTTTTTTCCTTTCTTAACCTTAGAAGTTATGATCGATTCTCGCTCAAACAATCTTCTGACGGTATTTCTTGCCTGAATATCTTCATTTATCCATTCAGCCATAATATCTCTCGCACCTTGTAGGGCATCAGCAATATTTTCAACTTTATCATTGAGGTATTTTTCGGCAATTGCTTCAATATTTCTGTCTTTCTGAGCAAAAATAATCTTAGCCAATGGCTCAAGCCCTTTTTCGATGGCGATACTTGCACGAGTTTTACGTTTTTGTTTATACGGCAAATATAAATCTTCTAACTCATTGATATAAAGTGCGTTATTGATTTTTGTCAATAACTCGGGTGTCATTTTTCCTTGCTCCTCAATCGATTTGATGATTGCTTCTCGGCGTTTATCAGCTTCAAGAAATTTGTTGTAAAGGTCTTTTGTATCGGCTACTTGAACTTCGTCCATGCTGCCCGTCATTTCTTTGCGATAACGAGAAATAAATGGCACAGTAGCACCTTCATCAAGTAATGCAATGGTATTTTGAATACTTTTTTCGGGTACTCCAATTGTTTGGGCAATTAATTGTATTTGTTTTTGGGTCATTGTTCCAACCTTTTTTTAGAAATTTGAATCTACATAAATAAACTTCCCCTCCTTATTTTCAAGGAGGGGTGCCTGACGAAGTCGGCGGGGTGGTTGATGGCGTAGAATTTGTTTCAAAAGATATTTATAGTCCATTAACCACCCCGTCAAAATTCGACTTTGTCAGAATTTTGCCACCCCTCCTTTTTTAAGGAGGGGAAATTATAAAACGTTCAAAATATCTTTCTTGATTAATTATTCATTTACAAAAATCCGATTAAATTATGAAAATGCAACTTGTTTTAGTGATGATTCTTTCCACATTATTCCTTACAAATTGTGAAAAAGAGAGTAATTTAGTTGATAGTCAGGCAACTATGAGCGATTATGTAGTCAAATATGGTACCAGTTTCGGAATGTGTGTTGGTCCTTGTCGCAAAGAAATGAATTTGGTAAATGGTGAAGTCAATTTTACGGTTTTCTATACCGAAGGTAGGGGAGCAACAGGTGGAACACCAAAAACATTTAAAGAATCGCTTGATACAAGTTTACAAAATTCAGTAGTCAAAGGTATTGATTATGAGTCGTTTAAGAAGTTAAACGATATTGTGGGGTGTCCTGATTGTGCCGATGGTGGTGCTGAATGGGTAGAAATTATGAAAGGCGATTCGAAGCACAAAGTGACTTTTGAATTTGGAAAAGCACCGAAAGAAATTGAAAGTTTAGTGACAGTTTTACGAGAAAAAAAGGTTTACTTTGAAGAAAAATATTTGAAGTAAATGTATGATATTCTTGTAGTAGGTGGCGGGGCAGCTGGTTTTTTTGCAGCTATCAACGCTGCCGAAAAAAATAAAGGATTAAAAATAGCAATTTTGGAGCGTGGGAGAGACGTTTTACAAAAGGTAAAAGTTTCGGGTGGTGGGCGTTGTAACGTAACCCACGCTTGTTTTGAGCCAGAAAAGTTAGTGAAATTTTATCCGAGGGGTGAAAATGAACTTTTAGACCCTTTCAAAAGATTTAACCCAACCAATACGATTGAGTGGTTTGAAAGCCGAGGTGTAAAAATTAAGAAAGAAGCTGACGGACGAATGTTTCCTGTGAGTGATTCTTCGCAGTCGATTATTGATTGTTTGTTGGGGGCTGCTCAACGAAATAGAATTGAGATTTTGACCAATTCGAGAGTTGAACATTTTGATTACTTACCTACTGAAAAATCTAATTGGAAACTTCAAGTAGCGGGTGATAGAGTTTTATATTCTAAAAAATTGATGATTGCCACTGGCAGCGACACTGCCGTTTGGGCTTTGCTCGAACGATTAAAAGTCAAAATCATTGAACCTGTGCCTTCGTTATTTACATTCAATATCAAAGATACTCGCCTTGCAGATTTAATGGGTTTGTCGGTGCCAAATGCCATTATTACTATCCAAAAGACGAATTTTGAGAGCAATGGCCCAACTTTAATTACGCATTGGGGGCTATCAGGGCCTGGAATTTTGAAGCTTTCTGCGTGGGCGGCTCGTGAATTGAATGCGGCCAATTATCAATTTAAAATAAAAGTAAATTGGCTGGCCAATAAAGATACAGAGGCTGTAAGAACACATTTGCACAATCAGATTAATGCTCAACCCAAGAAAAACGTGGTAGCAAATGCCGAGTTTGGTTTGCCAATTCGTCTTTGGAAAAGTTTGTGTAATGCCGCACAAATCGGTGAGTTTCAGAAATGGGCAGAAACAGGCAAAAAACATATTCAACGATTAACCGAACAATTAACAGCGTGTAGTTTTGAAGTAAATGGCAAAAGCACGTTCAAAGAAGAATTTGTGACTGCGGGCGGTGTTGATTTATCGGAACTTGATTTTGAAACTTATAGTTTGAAACAATATCCGAGCCTTTTTATGGCAGGCGAAGTGCTAAATATTGATGCCATCACTGGCGGATTTAATTTTCAAGCTGCTTGGACGGGAGGTTGGATTGCTGCACAAAACTTATGACTTTTTCTTTCGTCCTGCTTGTAAAATCTCCGAAAAAATAGACTTTTCATTTATTTCATCCAAAATGATGGCTTCTTGCAAGATTTCCTTGAAAGGAGCCTCTTTATTTTTGAAGTCATCTAAGTCTTTAAGAGTTATTCCGTGAATAAATTTTCGTTTTTTTGACTCCAATAAACCTTGTTCGTTGGACATCTGAAAACCTCGATGAAATCCTATCTCAACACCCTTGTTTTTATTTAAAACTACAAAATAGCAAAGTTCATTTTTTACCCCAAACATGGCAGTATTAAACATAAAACGCTCAGTCATTTTCGGATGAGCATGTAAGATTGTTTCTCTAAGTTGATAAAGCAAAGCTGAAATTGCAAGCTCTTGACTTTCAATAAAATCTTCGATTGAAATATATTTATTCATTATTCGAAATTTCTGTTTTGTGAATAATTGAACCAAAAATCATACCTCCGATACTTGCCACTAAACCCCAAATCATGGATGGAGTTTCGGTTTCATAAAACTCAAAAAATGTCCAAATAAGCGTTCCTAAAGTCATAGAAAAAATTGCTCCAAGTGCATTAGCTTTTTTCCAGTAAAGCCCAGCTACTAAGGGCACAAATAATGCAACCAAACTTAAAGCTGAAGATTCGCCAACTAATTCGTAAATATCTGCCTTAAATAATGATAAAGCAACACCAATTATAGTAATTGCGATGGTAGAAAGCCGCATGAGTTGCAATAGTTTTTTGTCAGAAATTTTATCTCCATAAAGCGGTTTGATGATATTTTCGCCTAAAACCGTTGCTGGAGCTAATATTGAGCCGCTACACGTACTTAAAATAGCTGAAAGCAATGCACCAAAAAATATGATTTGCATTCCAACAGAAGTATGTTTCAATACCAAAATGGGAATTGTCATTTGGGTATCACCGTGCTTAATGTCAGGATATAAAAGTGTGCCACAAAGGGCAATAACCAAGGGCATTGAAGCGATGGAGAGATACATTAACGCCGACCAATAGGCACTATTGACAGCCACTTTTTCGGATTTTGCAGAAAGTGTACGTTGAAAAACATCTTGTTGCGGAATAGACCCCCAGCCAATTGTTATCCAAGCCCCAAAATAAGCCACCCAACTCGGAATTGTGTTTTCTTTAGGTGTAAACCTGAAGAAATCTTCAGGTGTTTTGGAAATCATTTGTTGCCAACCGCCAATCTGACTTACAAGTTCAATCATCAATATTAACATTCCGACGATGATGACCGCCGTTTGTATTGTATCGGTGATTGCGACTGACCACATTCCTCCAATATATGTATAAAATAGGACAACAGAAGCACAAATAATGATTCCCCAAACAAAAGGAATATTGGCAATTGCTTGAAGGATAATAGCTAAAGCTACTAATTGAGCTGCAATCCAACCAAAATATGAAGGTATCATAAAAATTGCAGAAACCCATTCTACTTTTTTGCTGTATCGGATATTAAAATAATCACTGAAAGTTAGAATATTTAGTTTATAAAGTGGTCGAGCAAAAAATAAGCCTAATAGTAACAGACAAAGTGCCGCACCAAATGGGTCTTCGATTACGCCCAAAAGACCATGCTCGACAAATTCTGAAGAAGCTCCCATGACTGTTTCTGAACCAAACCAAGTGGCAAACAGTCCAGAAGCCACTACGTACGTTGGCATTCGTCGGCCTGCAATAGCAAAATCACTGGCAGTTTTTACAAACTTTGAAGCATACCAACCGACAAAAATTGTTAGGAGTAAATACAGTAAAATGAAAGAAATAAGCATTGTTTTGACCAGTATTAATTAATTTGGCTCAATTTTACGCAAAAATCACAAAAAAAAGCTAATTGAATGTGACTTTGCTTTTATTTTCCAGTCATTATTTATATTTTTCGCAATAGAAACCTGAATTTTAATTTTTTACGCAGCTGTGACCCACCTAATTGAACGATTTACCGAGATATTAAGAAAAGGAAAGTATAATTCTCAGACGATAGCCGCTTATCGAAATGCTATCTTTGTATTTTATAATCACTTTCGAGATTTACCCCAAAGCAAGATTACCGAAGAACTAATTGCGGCTTATTTAGTTGAGCTTGGAGAAAAAAAAGGAAGTGCGGTTGATGCTGCTCTTCAAGCTGGAAAAGCTATTAAATTATTTTACGAAGTAATTTTTAATAGAAAATTAGGTATTAAAGCAAATGGTGAGTCGAAAAGTGATAGTTTGCCAGATATTTTGACAGAAAAGGAAGTAACTAAAATTATTGGAGTTTTAGATAATTTGAAGCACAAAGCTTTAATGTCAATCATATATGCCGCTGGGCTGAAATTAAGCGATGTGCTGAACATGAAAGTTTCGGATCTTGATTTTGAGAAAAGAGAAATTGTAGTTTCTCCATCAAAATCTGAAAAAGGTAGAACTTTAATGTTGCCAAAGAAATTATTGCCGATTCTGAAAGCTTATCTGGAAAAATACAAGCCAGAAGAACTACTTTTTGGTGGAGAAAATGGAAAAACGTATAGTCCAAGAAGTGTGCAGTTAGTTTTTCAGCAAGCAATGGCAAAAGCTAAAATTGAAAAAGACGCCTCAGTGCATACGCTTCGACACAGTTATGCGGTGCATTGCTTGGAACGTGGTATGGATATTCACTTATTACAAGAAATTTTGGGGCATAAATATTTACAAACTACTGCCATCTATAATCAGATTGCACAAGTACAACTCGTAAATATCCGAAGTCCATTTGAAGACCTTGATATTTAATGCTTAATATTAAATGATGAATGTTTAATTATTTAGTGTAACTAAACATTCATCATTAAGCATTTAACATTATCTCAGTCTTCCATGCTTGCTTCTTTCAGTACGATGGTTTTCTTTTTCATCGAACCTGCTTCCAATTCTTCCAATTCTTGACGATTTTTGGCAATATCAATGGCCATATAGATAGCGTTCAACATTGACGATTCGTCGGCAATGTTTTTTCCAGCAATATCATAAGCCGTTCCGTGGTCAGGTGAAGTACGAACTTTTGGCAAACCAGCCGTAAAATTCACACCATTTTCAAAAGCAATCATTTTGAAAGGCATCAAACCTTGGTCGTGGTACATGGCCAAAACTGCATCATAACTCTTCCAAGCCACTGTTCCGAAAAAGCCATCGGCAGGAAACGGGCCAAAAACTAAATTCCCTTTTTTCTTGAATTCTACTAAGGCAGGTTGAATAATTTCCTGCTCTTCCATTCCCAACAATCCATTTTCGCCTGCATGAGGGTTTAATCCTAAGACTGCAATTCTTGGCTTTTGCTTCCCAAAATCACGTATTAAAGAAGTTTTAATTTGCTCCAATTTACTGATAATGAGTTCTTTATTGATGTTTTTCTTCACTTGTTCTAACGGAACGTGGGCAGTGGCAACACCGATTTTTAATTCATCGCTAACCATAAACATCAACTCTTTATTTTTTACGCCAAAAGCATCTGCCAAAAATTCAGTATGCCCAGGAAACTTAAAATCATCGTTCTGAATGTTGTGCTTGTTGATAGGAGCTGTTACCAAGGCATCAATTTTACCCGCTTTTAAATCTTCAACGGCACGTTTCAATGATTCAAAAGCCAATTTACCTGCTTCGGGCTTTACTACCCCTGGCTGAACTTCCAACGATTGGTCGCTCATGCAGTTGATAACATTTACTTGTTTGTGGTTGAGTTGCTCTATTTTATGAATCGTGAAAAACTGCCAATCTTTAAATTCGAGTAATTGCCGATAACGGTTAATTACTTTTCCAGAACCATAAATAACGGGAGTACAGATTTTGTTTAGTCGATTGCCACCGACTGCTTTTAGGATAACTTCAGGGCCGATACCATTAAAGTCTCCGATGCTTATACCAATAATTGGTTTTTGAATTTCGCTCACTTTTCGACAGGATTTTAAAGATTTTAGGATAAACAATATTATTTTTAACAAAAAATAACATAAAACAATGCGTATCCAAATACTGAACTGTAATTTTGTTGCAAGTTACTGACAATCATATTATAAAAAAAGTACTGTGAATACAAACAATGCTACTAATAAGGGTTTGGTGTTAATTGCTGATGAAATGCACCTAAGTTTAATGCCAATGCTCGAAAACTTGGGTTACGAGCCTGACTATCAACCCAAAATTGCAAGAGCTGAAATCATTGAAAAGTTAAATTATTATGTTGGCCTGATTATCAGAAGTAAAACTTTTGTAGATGCAGAATTATTGCAAAATGCTCATCAATTAAAATTTATTGGTAGAGCAGGAGCTGGACTTGATTTGATAGATATCGAATATGTTGAGTCGAAAAGTATTGCCCTTTTTGCGGCAAATGAAGGGAATCGAGTAGCCGTGGCCGAACATGTACTCGGTATGACTTTGTGTTTAATGAATAATATACTGATTGCTGATCGTGAGGTTAGAAATGGTGTTTGGCAACGAGAAAAAAATAGAGGTTATGAGTTGATGGGAAAAACTGTTGGAATTATTGGCTATGGAAATAATGGTTCTGAAACTGCGAAACGTTTTAAGGCATTTGGTTGCAAAATTTTAGCTTTTGATAAGTTTAAAAAAGATTTTTCTGATGAAATTGTGGAAGAAAGTGCAATGGAAAGAATCTTTGAAGAAGCTGATATTTTGTCTTTACACATTCCTCTTACGAGTGACTCAAACAAATGGGTAAATGCTGAGTTTCTATCGAAATTTTCAAAAAATATCCTTTTAATCAATGCTGCACGTGGCGAAATTGTTCCTTTGAAAGATTTGGCTGAAAGCATCGAAAATGGTAAAGTCAGAGGAGCATGTTTGGATGTTTTAGAAAATGAAAAACTACAAAAACTTACTGATGAGCAAAAAGTAGTTTTTGAAAAATTAACAACTTCAGAACGAGTGATTTTTACGCCACATATTGCTGGTTGGACTTTTGAATCGTATGTAAAAATCAATGAGGTTTTGATTGAGAAAATTTCGAGTTTAGGTTGATATTTAGTCGATAAATGCTTGATAAATAAAGTTTTAATAGTAATTTGGGCGTGATTCTTATATCCTCTATTCGACAATTAACTATGAAAAAGTTTTTCATTCCAATCTTATTTCTGGGTTTTGTAAATTGTGTTTCATTAGCTCAAACATTTACGGTTAGTGTCAACAAGCGTTATATTCTGAAAGAAAACAAGCCCTTTGTTTGGGTTGGAGATACTGCATGGGAGTTATTTCATGCTCTTGATCGAGACTCTGCAACTTATTATCTGACAAAAAGAGCTTCGCAAGGTTTTACTATTATTCAAGCGGTAGCTTTGGCAGAATTAGATGGTTTGAATTCTCCTAATGCTTATGGAGAAAAACCATTTCTGAATAATGACCCAACAAAACCCAACGAAGCTTATTTCCGTCACGTTGATTTTATAGTTGATAAAGCCAATGAACTTGGCCTCAATATCGGACTTTTACCAACTTGGGGCGATAAAGTTTTTAAAGACCGTTGGGGAACTGGCCCTGAAATTTTTAATGCAGAAAATGCAAAAGTTTTTGCCAAATGGATAGGAAATAGATACAAAAATCGTAAGAATATCATTTGGATTTTGGGTGGTGATCGTAATCCTCGTGCTGGATCGCAAGATGTTGCTCTCTGGCGAGCAATGGCAGCAGGAATTGTGGATGCTCATGGTGGAAATGAAAACGCATTGATTACATTTCACCCGCAACCAAACAAAGAAGGTGCAAGCGAGTGGTTTCATAACGATGATTGGTTTGATTTTAATATGTTTCAGACTGGTCATTGCCGAGATAATGATGTTTATAACCGAATTCAAGGTTCATATAACCGTCAATTAGTAAAACCTGTGATTGATGGTGAACCAATTTACGAAGACCATCCTGTGTGTTTCAATGCCAATGATTTGGGTACAACTAATGCTTATGATGTAAGAAAAGCACTTTATTTAGATGTTTTTGCTGGAGCATTTGGCTTCACGTATGGATGTCATGATGTTTGGCAAATGTATCGCCCAAAAGCTACCCCAGTTAATGGTCCACATTTTTATTGGAAGACTGCTCTTGAATTACCTGCTGCCAATCAAGTTAAATATTTGAAGAGATTGATAGAGTCAAGGCCAATTTTAGATAGAGTTCCTGATCAGTCGTTAATTCTTGAAAATGCCAATTCTGCTTATGAGCGAATACAAGCAACACGAGGTAATGATTATATTTTTATTTATTCGGCAGCAGGAAAATCTTTTACTGTTAATTTAGGAAAAGTATCTGGTAATCAGTTAGTTGGCTATTGGTTTTCTCCCAAAAATGGGCAGATAAAAGAAATCGGTATCATTGAAAATAAAGGTACAAAACAATTTACTCCTCCAACTTCTGGCTATGGTCAAGATTGGGTTTTGGTTTTAGATGATGTTGCTAAAAAGTATGTTAAACCATAAAAAAAGCTGAGTATCAATTAAGCTCTAATTGATACTCAGCTTTAATAGACTTATATTGAGAGCTATTTATTCCTCCTCTTCCTCACTTCCAGCATAATTGAAACCAAAGTTTTCATCAATCGCATTATCTACACAGAGTGTTTCTAAATCAGCGATAAAATCATCAGGATATTCGGTAAGAATTTCAAAGTTTTTGATGTAAGTATATTCTATGCCATCTTCTTCTTGGGCTTCATAGTCAAAATAAAAGTCTTCTTCATTTTCTACATACTCCATGCAAAGTTCCTCTAACTGAGTTGCAAAATCTTCAGTATCTTCGGTTTCTATCCAAAAATCAGTAACATAAACCATACCATCAACGGCAAAACTTGATTCTTCAGAATCATCCCAGACACCCTCACTAAAATCAAGATTTTCGACCGATTTTATAATCCATGAGTCGTGTCCATTATAATCTTGATTTATTACGTAGTCATAAGGAATATAGCAATAACCTCTATCGCCCCAATCTTTCCCCCAAGAATTGCGTACGATAAAAACTTTGTCAGGGTCTGAGTATCCTACACAAAGCATTGCATGCCAACCATGAGTTGTACGAACATTATCTGATGGTTTTGGCATTGGTACTCGTCCTCTATTTTTGCAAGCACTATCAAACGACTCAAAAGTATTGATACAAAATGAAATCGGGTAGCCTTCAGCCAGTGTATGTTTCCAAATTTCAAGGTCAGTTTCTATATATTCGGCATCTACTATTTTGAAATTTGAACCGTGGTCGTAGGCTGTTTGGTCAGGTTCATCAAGAATCATAGTATCGTCGTTTGGCCATAATTCTTCCGCACAAGCTCCGTATTCTTTTAATCCTTCGATGGCATTGTACATCACCGAACCACAGTCTTTATCGGCCGAATCTCCAAGCCAACGGGCATTATAATAAATATATAAGCGACTTACATCGGCCGATTCTCCATTGTTTCGCTTGGCCAAATATTCATAAGCACCAGCAAATGCATTCGCTACGCAGCTATTGCCTACTTGCATTTCTACTTCGGTGAGGTGTTCTCTTAAATCAACTTTGGATGGTAGTTTGTCGAGTTTTCCAGCTTCTTTTTTCTTTACATTCGCAGGAATTGCTCCTGCAAGATAGCCGCCAATACGGTTTGCCATGACTAAATGGATAGTTTTAGGTGATTAGGTACTAATATTTCTTCAAAAATATGAAATTCTGATACTTTAAACACAAAAGTTATACAAAGTTTATGGGAGCAAAGGTTTTAAGGCAAAAATGTATAGCAATAGGATTAGATTTAGGGCAGAAAATATTGTAGTGAGGAGTAATTTATGCTGATATTTTATAAATGGTTGTTGGAGATACTATATTGTGAAGATATAATATCTCCAAAGCGAATGGATTAATGTTTGCTCTATAATTTATCAGGAGAAATAGGTTGTGGTACTACATTATTAACAGGTTTTGTGCTTTTTAGGTAAGCAAACATTGCCACTGCATCTTCTTTTTTAATGTTGACGTAATTTTGCCAAGGCATCGGTGGTAAAAGTGGTCTTGCCGAACGAATACCTTTACTTTTCCCTTCGGTAAGAGCAATAATAAATTGTTCTTCACTCCAAGTACCAATACCTGTTGCGTCGGAGGTAAGATTTGCCGAAAACGAAACTCCCCAAGGTCCGACTGCTGCTGTATTCATCATATTGAAAAGAACCCATTCTTTGAGTGATTCTTTGTTAATTTTACCAACAGGCATTGAAGCTGGATGCCCTGAAAGGTCTTTTGACATATCAGAAGCTGGGCCTTGAGCTGTCATTACTTTTGGTGAATGGCAATCTCTACATCCCATAATTTCAACCAAATATTTGCCTTTTTCAACTTGTTTAGGCGTGTAATTGTTTGAAACTTCAGAAGTCTCGTTTTGCGGGTAAGTAAAAGAAGAAATTACGGAGCAACTGAATACTAAAATTGATAAAATAAGCATTGATTTTTTCATGGGTACGAAGTTTAGTGATTGATTTTTCAAAGCACCAAATTAATTGTTAACCAACAAAAAATGAAATAAACTTATTGAGTGGTAATTTTTAAATAAGCATAAACTTGTTTATTAGAATTGAGAAGTCTGTTGTGTTGATTCTATAGAATTTTGTTTTTTTTAATATTTAAAATAAAGTTATTGAACGGATATATTAAGTATTTTAGTTAATAAAAAAGTATTTTATTGAATGTATTTATTTGAAAAACGCAAATATTTAAGGCATTGTTTATTTGTAATTTCTGCTTAATTACTTGGTTATTAGTGTTTTGGCATGGTTATTTCTGTTAGTAAATCATAAGTGTGATTCAAAACACTCATTTCGAAATCGCAATCAGATATAGTATATATTTATAAAGATTTTATTTCACTCAATAGCAACAAAAGTAAAAAAGGGCAGAAGATTCTGCCCTTTTTTCTTATGTATCGTTGAGTTCTACCAAATATTAATGTAATGGTCTTCTTTGCCTCTCATTTGTTTTTCATCTTCGTCAGTTTTGTCATAATAGCCGCAAAGGTGTAAAACTCCATGGACAATCACTCTTCTGAATTCATGTTCAAAACTTGTCTTGAAATCTTTAGCATTGTCAGTAATTCTCTCAATGCTTACGAAGATATCACCTTCAATCAGCATTTCATCTTCCGAATTATCAAATGTGATAATATCCGTCAATGTGTCATGGTCGAGGTATTCTACATTTATCTTGTGTAGATACGCATCATCACAAAAAATATAGTTGATTTCGCTCAACTTAAAGCCTTCAGCTTCAATGACCGACTTCAACCATCGCTTGGTTTTTATTGGATTTACAACCTTAAAGTCGATGGATTCCGAATGAAAATTTATCATGCTACTTTCTTTCTTTTCTTATCAAGAGTCATTAAGAGGGCTGGTAATAGAATCAGATTGGCAATCATCCCCATTAAAAGCGTAATTGAAATCAAACTTCCCAGATAAACAGTACCTTTAAAATTTGAAACTGCAAATATACCAAATCCAAAAAATAAGATGATTGCGGTATAAAACATACTTATGCCAGTATACATAATTGTTTCAGTGATGGCTTCCGAAACAGTTTTATTGTGGTTTTTAAGTTCATCCTTATATTTTGTCAAAAAATAAATTGTTCCATCGGAGGAAATACCAAAAGCTATACTGAATACCAAAATTGTTGTTGGTTTGAGTGGAATGCCGAAGTATCCCATCACGCCAGCCGTGATAATTAATGGCAAAATACTCGGAATCGTAGAGATGAGAATCATACGGGCATCAAAAAACTGTGTAGCCATTACAATACAAATCAAACCAATCGCCCAAAGTGTACTTTCAATCAAATTTTGGAGTAAATAGTCATTCCCTTTCATGAATACCACGCCATTTCCAGTGATTTTTGCATTTATTTGTTCTTCTTTTGGCAGCCATTGTTGGGCTTCACGGTCATAATTGAAGATTGTGTCAATTTTTGGTTGAAGTGTTTCGACTAATTCTCTAATTCTGACAGTTCCTGCATCACCACATTGAAAACTCACGCGAGTAAATTGTTTGGTGCTATCGATAAAAGGCGTTGCCAAATTTTCTTTACCTTTTACAGTGCCAACGTACTCTGCTAATTTTTGAAGTTCAAATGTTCCAGGCAATTGAAAATATTTAGGGTCTCCTCCACGATAGCCTTGATAAACCAATTTAATGGCTTCTACCAATGAAATCGGGTTCGTAAAATCATCGTATTTGGCAAATTCTCTTTGCATGACTTTGATTTTATTCAAAACTTGTGGATTTAATACACCATTTTCTTTCTTAGTGTCTATTACAACCTCAAAAGGTACAATTCCATGAAAGTGTTTTTCGATAAATTTCAAATCAGCATAAATAGGGTCTTTTTGAGGCAAATCATCTACGATATATCCAATTGCCTTTAAACGAGTCATGCCAAATGTGAACACAATTACCAAAAATGCAATAAACCAATAGAGATAAGTACGTTTTGTGTGTACGATTCGATTCACAAAACTCAAGAATGCTGTAAGATTCTTATTATCAAGATGTCGAACGTTCTTGGCACTTGGTGGGGCAGAATAACTGAATAATATCGGAATCAAGATTAATGATATTGCCCAAGTTGACATAACTGCAATGGCGGCTACTAAACCAAATTCTAATAAAAGAGGGCTTCCAGTGAAATAAAATACAAAAAAGCCGATGAAAGTAGTCACATTTGCCAAGAAGGTCGCTTTTCCAATTTTTTCGATTGAAACTGCTAAAGCACGCATTTTGTCGCTGTGTTTCAGAAATTCTTCTTGATATTTATTGACTAAAAATATGGTATTCGGAATACCAATGACAATAATTAGAGGAGGAATAAGACCTGTTAGAATCGTGATTTTATAACCGAATAAAACAATATAGCCAACTGACCAAATCACCGAAATTATAACAAGTAATGAGGTATAAACGACGGTACGAATTGAGCGGAAAAAAATGTAAAGAATGCCGATAGTTACTAAAAAAGCTAAGCCGAGAAATCTGGTTAATTCGGCTGATACCTTTGAAATAAAATTGGTACGAATAAACGGCATTCCTGAGAAATGTACTTCAATATTGTTTTTTTCGCCAAATGATTTTGCGGCGGCTTCAATTTCTCTCGAAATTGTAATTCGTCCTTTACTATTTAACTTCGACTGGTCGAAAGTTACGGCCATTAAGTGAGCATTACCTTCTTGGCTATAAATAACCCCTTTATAGAAGGGTAGTTTATCTATTTTAGCTTTTAAAGTATCAATTTCAGCCTGCGTTGTTGGGCGTTTGGCAATTAACGGAGGGAAATTAAATTTTTTCTCAATGCTATCTTTTTCAATGCCAAATAAGTTGGCATTTGACAGAACATTTTTAATCCCTTCGATATTTTTGATTTTTTTGCTTAAATCATACCATTGTTGGAAAGTTTCGAGTTGATAAACTTTGTCGCTTTCGATGGCGATAACCATCACGTTTCCATCCTCACCGAAACGTTGCTTGAAGTCCTCGTAAATTTTGAAGTTTTCGTCACTTTGGGGAAGAATTCGGGCTAATTCGTAAGACATTGTGATTTTGGATGCCATGAAACCCATAAAAATGGTTGTAATGAGCAATACAAAAAGCCAAGTCTTGCGGTTTTTTAAAATAATTTTAGAAAGATTATACCAGAACATAAATAAGGTTTTTCAGTAGTCAGAAATTTTCAAGGAAACTTTAAATGTAGGCTATAAACTGCAAAATTACTCTTTTTTTAAGTATTGTCTAAGTAATTTAGCTGGAATTCTAAGTGAGTAAATAAACCGAACT
This sequence comes from Emticicia sp. W12TSBA100-4, assembly GCF_040253585.1. Taxonomy (NCBI): domain Bacteria; kingdom Pseudomonadati; phylum Bacteroidota; class Cytophagia; order Cytophagales; family Leadbetterellaceae; genus Emticicia; species Emticicia sp. W12TSBA100-4. Next base: position 170,847 of record NZ_JBELAU010000011.1, on the reverse strand, counting down.
TTAAATTTTAGATGAACGAAGACCAGTAAAATGTTTTTCTAAAAGTATGTTTGCTCCTTGAATTGGCAAAATTGCTTCAGAAAGTACCTGATTTGATATTATTTCTAAGTTTTCTTTGACATATTTATCCGAAAAAAACTGTGTTTCAAGGTATTGTTTAATATAATCGTTCATCCAATTGAGACTTTGTTCTTGGCGATTTTTTTTCCAAAAACCATTTTCTTGCATTTGGTTTTCAAAATCGAGAATCACTTGCCAAATTTCAGATAAACCTGTTTTTTCTAAAGCTGAACAAGTAAGCACAGGCGGATACCAATTATTAGCAGTCGGCGGAAAAAGATGCAGAGCATGTACGTATTCCATGCGGGCGTTTTTAGCTTTTTGATTATTATCACCATCGGCTTTTGTGATGGCAATTGCATCGGCCATTTCCATAATTCCTCTTTTAATTCCCTGTAACTCATCGCCTGCTCCCGAAAGCATCAAAAGCAAAAAGAAGTCAACCATGCCTTTTACCACTGTTTCTGACTGACCGACCCCAACGGTTTCTACAATTATAAGTTCAAAACCTGCTGCTTCGCACAAAAGCATGGTTTCACGGGTTTTATTGGCTACACCACCGAGTGTATTTCCAGATGGTGAAGGGCGAATATATGCGAGTGAATCGTGTGCTAATTCTTCCATGCGAGTTTTATCGCCCATAATACTGCCTTTGGTGCGTTGGCTGGTTGGGTCAATGGCTAAAACTGCAATTTTTTTGTTGAGTGAAGTAATGTGCTTGCCAAAAGCCTCAATAAAAGTACTTTTACCAACGCCTGGCACCCCCGTAATTCCTATTCGGATTGCCTTGCCAGTTTGTGGCAGAACTCCTTCCAGTACTTTTTGTGCAATTAGTCTGTCGTTTTCTAACTGGCTTTCTATCAAGGTAATAGCTCGACTCAAAATAATTCGATTCCCAGCTAAAATTCCTTTGATATATTCTTCCGCAGTTAGACGTTTTTGCATAAATAATATTTTTTTGAAATGATTTTTATTACATTTGAGAAACAAAGATATTAAACAAAAGAGAATTCCTTGACCTTTTATTCAAGCCAAATTTTAAAAATAACCTATTAAAAATAATGAAAATCGTACTCATTGGTGCTACAACGGGAATTGGTCGCTCATTGGCTGAGTTTTATGCTTCACAAGGCAACGAAATGGTGATTACAGGCAGAAGAACAGCATTGTTGGAAGAAGTTAAAAATGCATTTCCCAATACTAAAATTAATGTTTTAGAAATGGATGTAGTGAAAACCGACGAAGCTCGTGCTAAAATGGATGAAGCCGAAAAACTGATGAATGGCATTGATTTGGTAATTATTAATGCAGGCGTAGGTTTCCAGAAAGCTACTTATGAGCAAGAAATGGATACCATTGATATAAATGCCCGTGGATTTACGGCTTTGGCTCAATGGTCATATAAATATTTTGCACAGAAGGGGAGTGGGCATTTAGTAGGCGTGTCGTCATTGGCTTCTCAAACAGGTAGTGCCTATTCGCCCGAATACCATGCTACAAAGGCGTTTATGGCCAATTATATGTCTGGTCTGCGAATGCGTTCGGCCAAATATTATCCAAATGTTTATGTGACAGATATTCGCCCTGGTTTTGTTGATACTCCCATGACCAAACAAAATAAAGGGATGTTTTGGGTTGCAACTCCCGAAAAAGCCGCCCAACAGATTGCGGTAGCAATTGCCGCTCGTAAGAAAGTAGCCTACATCACAAAACGATATCAAATCATAGCAATTTTATTAAAAATATTGCCCGAATGGCTCATTGCAAAACTTTTTTAATTTTTGATTAATACTATTTGACTTTTCTAACATTTACAGGCGAATGTAGTTTAATGATAAAATTAATTTTACAAAAAATGAAGACAAATATTTACATTATTGTTATTTGCTTGTGTTTTTGGTCGTGTCAGAAAAATGAAACTACGCCCTTGTGTCGTCTTACAAAGTTTGTCACTGAATATCCTGCCACCAAGTTGATTCACCACGATTTGATTACATTGAAAGATAATCGCATCGAACAAATGTACAGCTACGACCTCAGAAATGGAACTGACACTACTGCCCGCCAAAAAGTTATTTTTGAATACAATGCTCTTGGTAAAGTAAGCAGAATTCGTGACGAGACAAATTTGACGAGGATTATTCTGTTCGATTTTGTTTATGGTACAAAAGAAAATCCCGAAAAAGTGATTCAGAAAGTAAATAACTTGCAGAATAATGAAATAATATTAGAATTTGATAGTAAAAATAGAGCAACTGGAGCGATTAGTTTAAATTTAGTAGGGCTAAATCGTACGATTGAGTATGATGCCAAAGGAAATCCGTTTAGAATTACAAGGGCCGATTTTGGTAATCCAGCTACCATTAATGAACATACTTTTGATGATAAACGCAATTTTTTTGAAGGAATTCCGGAAATTGGTTTGTATTGGTTATTGCGTCCACTCTATAATTTTCTGCCATTTGGGAGTAATAATATAATCGGTACAAAATTTTTTACGATTCAAAATTTAGAATTTAAAGAAGTACCAGACATTCGGACTATCAGAGAGACAACATATAATGCCAATGGATTTCCAACTTCGATGAATATCATCTTGGAAAATCAAGGAAAAACGATTAGCAGTATGTCTAAATTTGAATATAGTTGTGAATAGCTTACTGCTGAGTTTGTAGAAAAGCCTCAGCTACGAGCATATCTTCAGGCGTGGTAATTTTTATGTTTTCGTAAGCTCCATCAATGAGTGTTATTTTTTCGCCTGCAAATTCTAATACACTGGCACAATCAGTGAAAAAAGCTTGTTCTTCAACCTCAAAAGCTCGTTTCATTAGATTTACTTGAAATGTTTGTGGAGTTTGAACCAACTTGAGTTTTGTACGGTCGAGAGCAATACTTTCGCCACTTGCTTCAACTTCTCTGACCGAATCTTTCACCCAAACGCTCGTCACGGCTGAGCCTTTTTCTGCTGCAACTTTGTAGGAGTTTTGTATTATATCAAGATTAATGAGAGGCCTGACACCATCATGAACGGCTACCAGTCCATGAGTTTTGATGGTGGCTAAACCATTTTTAACAGATTGAAAGCGAGATGCCCCACCAACTGCAATGGTAATTGAGTTTTTGAAAGATTGTATGGTTGCGTTAGATACCGTAATCTCATTCCAATATTCAATATCATTTTTTGGTAAAACAACAATTACTTGAATATCAGGTATTTGTAGGAATTTTTCAACTGTATGAATCAGAATTGGCTTGCCATTGAGCGGAAGGAACTGCTTCGGAATCTCACTTTTCATCCGACTACCGCTTCCACCAGCAACAATTATAGCGTAGATTCCCACAACCATGTCCGCCCCTGAAGGGGAGCTTATTTCATTATTAGTCATTTTTTTATTTTAGCTCCCCTTTAGGGCAGTCCGATGGGTCGGCAGTGGGTTAGATAATCAACATAACATCACCATAAGTAAAGAATTTGTATTTTTCCTTGATGGCTTCTTGATATGCTTGCATAATTAATTCGTGTCCTCCAAATGCACAAGCAGTCATTAATAAGATTGATTCTGGCAAGTGCAAGTTAGTAAGAAGAGCATTTGTAATCTTGAAGTCGAAAGGAGGGAAGATAAATTTATCCGTCCAACCATTGTTTACAGGTTTCAAATGATTACTTGCCGAAACCGAAGATTCGATAGCTTTCATGGCAGTAGTGCCAATTGCACAAATACGTCCTTCTTTGTCAATTGAATTATTGACAATGTCACAAGTTTCTTCTGGAATAAAGAAATTTTCAGAGTCAGTTTTGTGCTTAGTCAAATCTTCCACATCAACTTGACGGAAAGTACCGATACCAATATGCAATGTGATTGGACAGAAATTTGTCCCTTTCAATTCCATACGGCGTTGAACATTACGAGTAAAGTGCATACCTGCGGTTGGAGCTGCCACTGCACCTTCATTTTCAGCAAAAATTGTCTGATAACGTTCTCTATCTTCTTCAGTTACTGGACGTTTGATGATGTCAATCGGTAATGGAGTTTCGCCTAATTCATGGATAGTTTTCATCATTTCTTCGTGTGAGCCATCAAACAAAAATCTGATAGTACGGCCACGTGAAGTTGTATTATCAATTACTTCGGCTACTAAATCGCTATCGCCAAAATAAAGTTTATTCCCAACACGAATCTTACGAGCAGGATCAACCAATACATCCCACAAACGCATTTCACGGTTCAATTCACGAAGCAAAAAAACTTCAATTTTTGCACCTGTTTTTTCTTTTGAACCATATAAACGGGCAGGAAATACTTTTGTGTTGTTGACAACCATCGTATCGTTTTCGCCAAAATAATCAACAATGTCTTTAAACATTTTGTGTTCGATTTTCTTGGTTTTACGATTCACCACAATCATACGGCTACTATCACGTTGGTCGTATGGGTGCATGGCGATAAGACTATGCGGAAGGTCAAGTTTAAATTCTGAAAGTTTCATTGTTATTTTATTCCCAACTCTGATTTTTACAGAGACATTGTTAGATTTCGTTCATGTATTGGGGTGATTGTTATCTGACATGAAGAAATTTAGGCGAAGAAAAATTGCTTAACCTAAGTAATAAGGCTGCAAAGGTACGAAATCGGAATAGGGGGTGTCAAGTGTTTTAATATAAATGTTTTATGATAATTATCAAAATATTAAAAAAAAAAAATGAGACACAACTTTTATGCCTCATTTTAAAGAAATATGCTTGGTTTAAACACTAATTTTCCCTTTGAGAAATAATTTCCCTTTTCCTGCCATTAAAACTCTGTCGCCAGCGAGTTTGCATTTGAGAAACCCTTTTCTGCTCGAAATCTGTTCGGCCGTTAATTCAGTTTTACTTAAAATTTTAGCCCAATAAGGTACTAATTTAGTATGTGCCGAACCCGTAACTGGGTCTTCATCAATACCTGAACCTGGACCAAAAAAACGTGAAACAAAATCAAGTTTTTTAGATTTTGCTTTAGCAGTCACGATTATTCCACGTGCTTTGATATGCTTTAACGCTCCGAAATTTGGTTTTAAATCTTCAATTTCTTTTTGAGAACCATATACTAACATATAGTCATCAGAAGCTCGGTAAATTTCTTTAGGTTTTTTACCAATACTCTCAATAAGTCCGTCTGGAGCTTCCGCAATAGACGATTCTTGCATCGGAAAATCAAGTTCAAGCCACTTATCTTCTTTTCGTACTTTCAGAATTCCGCTTTTTGAACTAAATAAGATAATGTCTTTATCATATTTCAGAACATTAAAGATAACAAATGAAGTTGCCAAAGTAGCATGACCACAAAGATTGACTTCGACTGTTGGCGTAAACCAACGAATATCAAAACCTGTTTCGTTAGGAACAAAAAAAGCGGTTTCTGAAAGATTATTTTCAAAAGCAATTTTTTGCATTAATTCGTCAGATAACCAAGTTTTTAATGGAACAACTGCCGCTGGATTTCCTCCGAATAGTTTATCCGTAAAGGCATCTACTTGATAGATAGGTAATTGCATATTTGATGGTGAAGTTCTGTAAAATTAGTTTTTCTTAGCAATCAAATTCTGCTTCGTTAGAAAAAGCATTAAAAAGATAACACTAAATAGATAAATGATGTTTCGAGAATCAATTAGACCTCGACCAAGTGCTTCGTAGTGATAGCCCAAACTTAAAAAACTGATATAAAATTGAGTAGTTCCGTTGAAAATATTGGCCAATTGTTGAATCCCATCGTATAAAATATAGCATAGAACTGCTCCGACAATAAACGCAACTATTTGATTATCAGTCATTGAAGATGCCCATAAACCAAGGCTTGCAAATGTAGCTCCGAGTAAAAGTAAACCTAAGTAAGAGCCAACCACTGCTGCCGAATCAATATTTCCTTTAGGGCTGCCCAGTTGATAAACCGAGTAATAATATAGTAAAGTAGGTAAAACTGCAATAAAAATCAGTAAAAATGTTGCCAGAAATTTACCAATAATTATCTGCCATTCGCTCAAAGGTTTGGTAAATAATAATTCAATCGTTCCACTTTTATATTCCTCAGAGAGCGAACGCATCGTAATGGCTGGAATCAGAAAAACAAAAATAAAAGGCGAAAGTTGAAAGAAATTACTGAGATCGGCATAGCCATAATCAAGCACATTCGAGTCGAAAAACCAAGTAAACAAGCCAACAATTACCAAAAATACACCAATTACAATGTAGGCAACCAATGAATTTAGAAAACTGTTAAGTTCTTTACGGAATATTGAAAGCATTTTAGAATCTTAAATTTAAGAGAAAATTATTGTTGAAACGGAGTTTAAAACTCTATTTCAGGTTTAGAATTTTTAATTATTGCTGATACAATCAACGAAAAAACAAAGCCAAAGAGTATATAGCCAATGATTGAAAACAAAAATGTGAGTCCAGGAGTTGCAAAACGACTTGCAATTTCCATTGCTTGGTCGATTTGTTCGGAAGAAAGTCCTTGTTGTTCTAATTGCTCAATCTGCATTTCACGCATTTGTTGAATAATGGTAGTATCAATAAATGTGATATAAATATAGTTGAAAATCGAAGCAGCAAGACCACAAACAGCACTCGTGAGTGTGCCTAAACCTAATCCTTCACTGAACCCTAAAAAATTATTATTCATCAACTTAAATTCTCTCAATGACATCACGATTCCGATTAACAATAGAATAAAAGGAATCCAAGAAAGTGATGGTGTTTTGAAATATCCAGTTATGTAAAGAGCAACAGTGTAAATAATAATCATGATTGCACTAATGATTCCCCATTTAAGTGCAATGCGAGCGGTTGATGGTTTTTCCATTTCAGTTTAGAGTTAGGTAATTGATGAGTAAATTTAACGAAAAATCTATGAAATAGTGAATGTATGACGGCGAAATATTACCGAAACAATCGTTATTCCTACAATACACAATTGTTTTTTTACAATTTCATCGAGAAATACATAAGCTGCTGAAGGAATTTCTTGAGCTTGGCTCAAAAGAACTTCATATTCTTTGATTCCGAAATCTCTGATGTGTGTATCCTTAATTTTTTCAATGCCTTTAATATTTTCCTGCACCCAAAGCATAATTGCGTGATTATTTCCGTAAGGTTTATCAATAAATTGTACAAAAATAAAAAATACCAAGCCCGTAATTACTGCCGCGACTAAATTAGTCATAAAACCTACCGAAAAACCCTCCGTAAAAGTCAAAACGCCTAAATTATTGGCTCGATAAACCCAAGTTGCCACGATCACAAAAATAATATTGATCCCAAAAGCGGGTAGTTTGTATCTGCCAAATGGACTTTTTTCTAAACCATAATATTGAATGAGTGCTACTGTAATGCAAATAAATGCAGCAATAGACCCATAAATAAACGCATATCTGAGAATTTTATTTTTAAGCATTTTTGTTATTTGTTGATGAAAATTTTGCCCTTATTGACAACTGCTTTTACTTTACCTGTTAGTTTTTTATCAATAAAAGGTGAATTTTTCGATTTTGATTGAATATTTTTTGACTCATAAATCCATTCTTGGCTTGGGTCGAAAATACTTAAATTTGCGTGATTCCCCTCTTTAATCGAAACGTTTTCTAAGCGTAATAACTTACGTGGACTGGTGGTTAATTTTTCGATAATTTTATCAATCGAAAGGTTACTGTAAGTATTTGCTACCGAAAATGCAGTTTCAAGGCCAATTACTCCAAAATCTGCCATATCGAATTCAAGATTTTTTGACTCTTCATCTTGTGGATTATGGTCAGAAACTACCACATCTATTGTTCCATCGGCCAATCCTTGTTGCAAAGCCTCAATATCTTCTTGACTTCTGAAAGGCGGATTTACTTTGAAATTTGTATCAAAATCTTTTAAATCAGCATCCGTAAAAGCCAGTTGATGGGCAGCAATATCGCAACTTACTGGTAATCCTTTTGACTTCGCTTGTCGAATTAATTCAACACCAACTTTAGTCGAAATTGTTGAAAAATGCAGAGAGCTTTTTTCTTTCGGACTAAAGTCTTTGCCCAAATAATATTCTAATAATTTCAAATCACGCATCAACATCAATTCTTCCGCCGTTGATGGAATACCTTTCATACCAAGAAGCGTACTTTCGATTCCTTCATGCATTTGTCCAAAAATTGTCATTGATGGCTCTTCGGGGCGGTTCATTAACAACGAATCAATAGGAGCGAGGTACTGTAAAGTTTTCAGTAAAATATCCGCATTCCAAAGTGTATGGTCGCCATCTGTAAAAGCCACTGCACCTGCTTGGTGCAAATCGAGCATTTCGGTAAAATCTTTTCCTTCGCAATTTCTCGTAACTGCCCCAGTTGGGTAGATATTGATAAGTTGAGAAAGAGCAAAGTTTTTTACATAAGCAATTGCTTCTTTGGTCTGAACAACTGGTTTTGTATTAGGTAAAGTCACTATCTCAGTAAAACCACCTGTCATAGCCGCTGCCGAAAGTGAGTTTAAATCTTCTTTTGATTCATACCCTGGGTCTTTTGGCGAAACCCTCATATCAATCCAGCCCGCTGAAACGTAGAGGTTTTCACCGCTAATAGTTTGGTCTGCTGTACTTTCAATGCTATTGGTAATTTGCTGAATAATGCCATTTTCTATGAGCATATCTTTTGTTTGACCATTAAATTCGGACGAACTATCAACGATTTTTACTGATTTTAATAAAATTCTCATTAGTCTGTAAGGTAAATTGACTAACGCTGGCAGGGTTCAAAACCCTGCCAGCGTTAAACTTTCATTTACGTATGAATAAATTATATAATCTTGCTTCAAAAATCAAAAAAAATGCCCTAATGAGGGCATTTAATTCTGTATTATATGATTTTGTGATCCATGGCTTAGATAATATTTTGATAAGCCGCCGAATCCATCAATGCTTCTACTTCGGCAAGGTCAGCAACTTCAACTTTCACCATCCAACCTTCGCCATAAGGGTCTGAGTTTACGAGTTCTGGATTGTTGGCAAGTGTTGGATTTACCTCAAGGATTTTTCCTGCTACTGGTAAAAATAAGTCAGAAACAGTTTTTACTGCTTCTACTGTACCGAAAATTTCGTTGGTTGCGAGAGTCTGTCCAACCGTTTCGATTTCTACAAATACGATGTCACCCAATTCGCTTTGAGCAAAATCCGTAACTCCGATTACCGCAATATTTCCTTCGGTAATTCTCAACCATTCGTGTTCGCTTGTGTAGCGTAAGTCAGCAGGGAAATTCATTATTGATGAAAGTTTTAAATTATGGCTGCAAGTTACAGCAAATGTTGGAAAACTGAAAAAATGTAGCTTAAAAAGTTTTGGTTTTTAGATAAACCTACATTAAACCAACGCTGGCAAGGTTCAAAACCCTGCCAGCGTTTTGAGCAGAATTAATATTTTATCTATTCCGAAAGACTAAATCTTACGTTCAAGCCACCAGTTGTGGTTGTACGTGGAAATGAAAAATTGGTTACAAACGGACGATTTACCAAGTGGTCAATATAGAAATTCATTAAGATTCTTTTATTGATTTGGTACGAAATGCGTGGTCCCAACTGGAAATTATAATTTCCTTGTGTTGGTTGTGGGTCGCCATCAAGTCTTCTCTGGATTCCCTTAATATCTCTTAGCGTAAGATTAAATTGCAAGTTTAAATCATTTTTTAGGGTAATAACCCCACCATCACGACTTCTAAAAGGGAGTTTAACACCACTTTTCTTGAAACCAAAATTAAATACAAAATCATCGCTCGAATACTCAGCAATTTGTGAGTTTGAAAGATTCAGCGAAGCTCTACGCTCTTTGTTGTATTCAAATTTACCAGAAATTTTACTTTTCGTAACGAACTGTACACCAATAAATGGAGCAAATTTTTCATCAATTGTTATCGTACTCATCACAAATACTGGAATAAACTGCCCCAACGAATTTAATACATCAGTCGAAGGTAGTGGGTATCCCTTTTGTGCTAAATTGATAGCAATATCGGTTTTATTATACTCAAGCGATGAAGTGAAGTTGCCAACATTAAAGTTTGAAGTATAACTATGATTGATTGTAATCGAACTAAAAATACGCTTGAATGGCTCTAAATTTGCCAATCCACTATAATCAATTCGCCAGTTTGGAAGTGGTAAGTTGATTCTTCTATTGTTTGGATTAAAAGGATTAAAACCGATTCTGGCACGTTCTGCTTTGCCACTATATGCTGCAAAAAAGGCAGGAATCAGAATATCCTGTGAGTTTTTATTATAATATTCATTACCAGTAGCCAATTGATTTTCAATAATTTGGTCACGATATTTTATCATATTATCAAAAACTTTGTATTGATAATTACTACCGCTATCCGTACTCATGCGTTGGAAGGCAGTGCGGAATCCCCAAAACGACATACCATAATTTCCATTTCTTACGGGGCTTTTGGCACTGTAACCACCACCATCATCGGCCGTGTAATATTCTTGGTAAGTATCGCCACGGCTCATATTTCCACTAATTTGGATTCTTAAATCCTTGCTTGGCTCAATGGTTGTTCGATAACTAAATTTAATTTGTCGAGTTTGAGTAAATGGCTGGGTTTGCACAGTAGTTTGAGACAGCCATCCTTTTTGGGCCGCTTTTACTTGGAAAAACGGGTCTTGTTGACCCATTACAAATCCTAAGCCTGGAGCAGATTCATTGCTACTTAGTCCAAAAAATCTCGGAACAGGCATAAAACCTGGTAAAATCGAAGTTTCAGTGATTGAATAATCATAGTCAATTCCTCGAACACTCATCAGCAAACGAGTAAAAGTCTTTGCCAAATTGCTGGTTGAAACTTCAATGTTTTCATCATCACCAGGGTTACGAGTAAAGCGTTTCTTTACTGGATTTGGACTATTGGCAAATCGAAGATATTTGGCTTTGTTATAAAGTTTAACAAAGTCAATTTTGCCTCTTACACCTCTATCTCGGCCGTTACGAATAGTATTTCCGAATGGAATATTAAATTCGTCAAGGATGTTTAAAGAAACGGCCTGATAATTAAATTGATTATTGTATTTAGCGTCGGCCGTCATCCAATCGAGTAAGAAAAATTTATCAAGCGGTAAACGATACGTAAAACGCATTTCTTGACTGAAATTTTTAGCACGACCGAGCTTTTTCAAATTCGTTAGAAGAGAGTCTGTTTTTTGTTTGGTATTCAAATCTCCTTGTGGCTCGTCAATCAAAGCATTCATTGAAGCCGAATAGTTCAATAAAATACTTTTGGTCAAATTCCACTGTAAATCATACATTCTATTCATCAAGAAATATTTTTCAAACATCGGAATTATGCCGTTTGTCGTCAAATCTGAATTTCTTAATTGGGTTTTAGCAAAACTTCTATCAAAATCAGTTCTGAAAGCCACTACTGTTGGCAATGGCGAGAAATTGAGGTCTTTTAACCAATATAGCAACGGACGTTCAAGGGATTTCTTACTTTTAAATGGCTCCCAATTGATTTGTTTTGGCTGAAATTGATACGTAAAACCGCCTTTATATTGATTCAGAGCATATTCATCAATCAGAATATTACTTCTGCTCACATTATTTTGTGCGTACGTAAATGTGAAGTTTTCAATGTCGTAGAAATGTGATTTTGCTCCTTCTTTGGTTTTTATCTTACGAACATTTGAAAAGTTAAAGCCTCGACGAGTATTATCATCGACCACAAGTCTGCGGTATCTTTCACGCTCGGTTTGGTCTGAAATATTGGCCAAAGCAATCTCCAGAGGCATATCAGGGTCGAGTGGATTGAAGTGTGGTTTTACAGTTTGTTTATCGAAATTGATAAAGAAAGGTATTTTTAAACCCCATTTTTCTGGCAATAATTTATCCAGTTCGATATTTGAGGCAATACCAATGCCTGTTCCGTTATCTCTGGCTCTTTCAGATATTTTATCTTGAACTCCACCAAAACCAAACCCTTTGTAATTACCATTAACGGTTACGGTCGCTAAGTCTGCCAGTTTGATATTGGCAGCAAGTAAAGCCGCATCTCCTGAAGATTGGTCGAAACCAAAAGCACGGAGTTCATTCATCCAAACGAGAAATGTATTAGCAGATTCATCTTCAGATTTAGGATTTCTTACTCCCAACATAATAGTCAGCACTGTGCTTAAATCTGGATTTCCTAAAACCGAAATCTTAAATTTATTGTCTTCGGTTGGTTTTGAATAAAGGACAGAAAGATTTTTGGCAACACGATTTCTTTCTCCTTTCAAGGCAACGAGTTCTTGCAGAGCAACATCAATTGCATTTTCATCAGGCCAAATATCGGTTTCGTTGATAGCTCCCTTTCGGGTCATTTTTAATTGTGGAATTTCGATTTCGTAGTAGTTTTCAGTTAAATCGGTTCCAATTCTTATGTAAGCTCCGCCAACTTCTTTTTCGGCATCATTATCATTTTCGGCGTGAATAAATAAGCGTAAACGCTTATAATTGAGCATATCAACACGAGTATTTTTGAAAACCGCTCTTGAATCGCCATCACGGAGGTTAGTTACACCAAGTGAGATTGATTGTTCATTAAATTTGATATTAAACTGTTGTTGCGTTACGTCTTGGTCACGAATAAAACCTGGCGGCACAACATAGGGTGTTTTTCCATCTTTTACATTACAATTTTGCCCATCATCAGAACAGCCATTTTCTTCGATACTTACTACACCAACTTTAAATTTAGCATCATAAGGTTCAGGAACTTCGGTTAATCCAGCATTGCTTAGATTTTTGTCATAAACACGATAACTGTTCGATTCAAGTTGTAATGATGCAAAACGTAAAACAACTGGCTCTTCAAAATCAGTTAAAACTGTACGCATGAAACGGATAGATTTGAAGCCGTTGATGTCGCCGTATTTGCGAGTAAATTGTTTGACTGGAACTCTGAAAAGATACCAAGTTGCTTCTGTGCCTGGAACTGTCACTTTATCAACAATAAAGCCTTGTCCAACATCCATTTTATTAGGGCGTAGGTCAATCTCATATTCGTAGAAATTTTCTACATCGTTGATGGTATTATCGGCATTAATATCTTCTTTGTCAGGTGTTACTGAGTTGGCGGGTGTAGCAATATTACTTGATTGCGTATTGCTTTGAGGTGAGTTATTTTCTACTCCCAAATAATTTTTGAAACGTTGTAAAAGATTCTTGTTTTGAGCATCATAATCGGCATCTATGAAAAACTTGAAATCATCGCCCGAAGGATCTTTTGCAATTTCTTCATAAACCTCTGGTTTAACTTTGCCTCTAATATCTTCCAAATAACGTTTAATGTGTGGAAAATCTTTTTCTTCAGTGTTTGAGAGTCCATCTAAACCAACATCTTGTTTTTCTCTCGAACCTGTTTGATTATCAAATGCATCGGTGAGAAATTGCACGCTTGGTGCTTTTCCCCAACGAGTTGTCACTGGTTGAGAAGATGAACCGCCGCTTGGCAAAAGCCCATTTTCAAAGTTATTTCTACTGTCAGGAATAAAATCTTCTGAAACATCACCCAAATGAAATAAGAGTTTTCCGCCTTTCGTATTTCGTTTATTGCCATTAGGCGAGCCATCACGCACAATATCAACAAATGGATTGAGCATCCAGAAAGTTAAATATTCAGTATTAGCATTTTCAAAATCATTATCAGCCGTAATTCCACGCATGACCGCACCAAAATTATCTTTTGGATTTGGTAAAAAACCATCACTATCTAAATTTGGACTGAAGTTATACAGGCCTCTTTCTGCTGGAAAATAACTAATATCAAGGATATTGAGTGGAATTGATGAGTTGAAAGCAGGTAGTGAACGACCAGTGAAAATTTGATTGGGCGTAAATGCTTTTTCGTAAAGGTTATTGTTTGCTTCGGCGGTTACATTATCGGGAAGTACGCCCGCACCGAATCCACCACTAAAGTAGGTAGTTTGGTCAACTGTATAAACCGAAATTTTTCCTCTACGATAATTGTAATCATAATTTACAGCACTGCCTTGAAACGATTCGGGAGTAGAACCAGGTCTCCAACGAGTTGGTTGGCGAGTAAGGTCATTGATGTTTCGAGTCGATTCAAAATCATCGATCATAGCGTTACCACCAATTCTTTTGTCGTTGACGGCAGGAATTAATTTGGCATATTCAGCAGTCAACTGAATTGATGACATCTCTTTGGTTTGAATCAAAGGGAGGGCATCAAGCATTCGAGTCAAGAAGCGAGAGTCTTTTCTTAGATTGACATCGACACCCAGAATGGTATTGTTTACAGGTTCTTGGCCAATTGCAACCCTTGTCAAAAATCCAGGTGTACTTTCACGAAGCGACATAGCAGTTGCTCCAATATGAATATCTTTACTGAGGTTATAGTCAAGTCGTGTACCGAGCATTATTCTACGTTGTGTATTGAATAAATCGGGTTTTTCCCACTCGATACGAATCTGACGTGCCGAATTTAAAATACTCTGATTTGTGATCTTAATTTTTCCAAGTTGTGGCTCGATGATATAATCTGCACCTTCTTGCAATTGAACACCACCCGCAAAAATTCTAACCGATTGTCCCGAAGCTCCCAATGGAAGTGAGATTTCTGACGCATTACTGGCTTGTAAACTACCTCTGATAAAAAACTTATTTTTGGTCGTAACTTGCTGAGCATCAGCCATAGTGGTGCGATACAACTCATTGAAAACGTATTTCTCTTTCAAGATTTGTTCGTCAAGGTCAAATTTACTTTCAAGCGTACTACCAAAAGGCTCAAGAACAGGGAAAATGAGTTTGCCCATCTTTGTATCAATGGTAATATCTTCCACAAAGTCAAAATTACCATCGCCATCTGGTAATTGAGGGTCATTGTTTGGATTCAAACGGTCTAGATTCATAATTCGGATGAGCGGAATATTTTGCAATTTTCTACCATCTTGCAAATTGGGTGTATCCATTCCTGTACGGTCATCTTTATATATGATTCGTAGCTGAAAGCCTTGTCTGCCAACGCCTGGTGTACCGAGTGAATAAATATTTTTCATCATCAAATTCCACATCGGACTATTCGTGCGATTACGGATTGTTGAAGATTTGATGAGTTTTAACATAATTACTTCGTCTTCACGGCGAGAAGAGTAATCTTCGGTCAATTCTCCGACTTTATAAGTGCGTCCGTTGTAAGTATATTCATAGGCAACGGCCAAAATTTCGTCGTTACGCAGGGGAGTGACCAATGAAATATAGCCGAGTTCTTGATTGTATTTGAATTCTCTGTCGGTTAATCGTTTAGAGCCTCTCAATACTTCATAGTCAATTCCTTTCTTCAAACCAAGTCTTGCCAGTGTTCCAGTACTATCATCAACTCTTCTGAAATTTGGGTTATTATTTAGATTGTCGAAAAGTGGCGTTGCTTTATTATCAACCACATTGTATTTGCCATTTGCTCCTGGAAGTTCTCCTAAATCCGTAAATGCGGTTAGGTTTCGCATAGATTCGATACTATTGGTGCGGTTGGTTACATAAACCTCCAAACGTGTAATTCTGACATTAGAAAGCACCAAAGGCAGATTACGAAGCGATTTTTCGTAATTATCTCTAAAAAATTGAGCCAGAAAGAAATGTCGGTTTTCGTCATAATTATCGCAACGTACCTCAAAAGTTCGGTTTTGTGAACCTCCATTAAGCACGATAGATTCGGTTCGTGAACGTTGTTGGGCAACAACGGCAGTTACATCCAACTTTCCAAATCTAAATGCAGCTTTTACACCCATTAAGTTTTGAACACCTGGAATCAACTGACTTTTTACAGGCATACTGATATTTCCACCTTCTACTTTTTGGAGAATATCTTCGGGTTGATTTTTGAAGTTTAACTTTAATTGATTCTCAAAATTAAAGGCAGCTTTTGTATCAAGATTGGTCAAAACTCCAAGCTTATCGCCAATTTTGCCGTTAAAGTTGATATTGATTTGCTCATTGAAATTGAAAAGTGTTTGTTTTCTTTGAATGAGCGGCAAGAACGGATTATCAATAAATTGTCGAATTAATTGAAAGTCAAGGGTAACAAAGCCATTAGGTTTTAAATCTGGAACGCTTCCACCAAAAATTCTGTCAACAATTGGGTTTTTCTCCAAAAGTGGTTTCAAACCACGACCACTAACTGCACTTTTACCATCTTGTAGGTTTTCGTAATCTCTTAGAATGCTTCGGCGAACACTTGCATTTTGAATGCTTGAGTATTCATTAAAAGTAAGGGCTTGCGGAACTTTATAATCTATGCGTTTACCTGCTTTTTCTGTGATTGAGATTTCCTTTGCGTCGGGCGAAAGTTTGAAATCGGTTACAATACTTTTTGAATCTTTGAGATAAAAAGGTGATTGAGGAACTTTTGCTGCATAACGGTTTAAATAACGGTCTTGCCAACGATAGCTCGGGCGGCTTCCAGTTCGAGAAATAACAGTATCTTTCTCTGGAATTAAGAGCGAATCTATCTTGGTCTTTTCAACAGTAGTTGCACTTTTTTTGCGTATTTGGGCTTGTAAGTTGTTGATGCTTATCAGTCCAAAAAAACAAAAAATTAAGTATAAAGTAACACGATTTGATTTTAATAGCTGTCTGAACATACAGTTTTTAGGAAAATTCAATAGGAGTATCAAGAACTAAACGACTAAAACCTTGCCAATAGTCTATGTTGACTTCTTTTTTAGCGTGTTTTTTTTAGTTTAGTGTAAAATCATAACGCTGAATAATATTTTTTCAATTTACTATTTAGCGTTATTTTATTTAATGGTTTAGCGAAGAGCAAGTTTGATGAGTTGTTCGACTGTAATATCGTTACCTTCACGTTTAAGAATCGTATCTATACTCTTTTCAGCGGTTGCTCTCGGAATTCCTAGCATTACTAATGCAGCAAGTGACTCATTACGTACTTTTGCATTTTCTGTATTAAAGATATTTGGTGTAACTCCACTAATTAAGTTGTCTTTCTTTAATTTATCTTTCAGCTCAATAATAGCTCTTTGAGCAGTTTTGAGACCAATTCCTTTGATACTTTGAATTGTTTTGACATCTTCACTCACCAAAGCCTGTTTAATTTCCGGAGAAGATAAAGACGAAAGCATTACCAACGCAGTGCTTGGCCCGATGCCTGAAACGCTGGTTAGGTCTTCAAACAAAACTTTCTCTTCGGCATCATAGAAACCAAATAATGTGTGAGAATCTTCTCTTATAATCAACAAAGTATGAAGTTTACATCGTTCGCCAGTGTTGTGAAGTGCGGCGTAAGTTTGTAAGGAAATTTTTACTTGATAGCCCACACCACCAACGTCAATAATAACGTAAGATGGGTCTTTATAGGCAAGTTTTCCGTCGAGATATGCAATCATAAGAGTTATGAATTATGAGTTCTGAGTTCTGAGTTTTTTTACTCACAACTTTAATTGTTTTCTTCCAGAGAGTATAGTTAAAGTTTTTAACTAAGAACCGGGCGTCGGTCGCTCAAAATTCAGAACTCAGAATTTTATTTAATAATGTTCAATCTCAATCCTCCACTTACTTGTGGATTGATAAAAAATGGTGAAGGTAATGCTTCAAGATACAATCCTGCATCCAAGAAAAATGCTAATGGTTGATTCGGCAATTTTAATTCAAAGCCTGCTGTACCTGTTGGTCCCAGTGCAATTTTTTTAGAACGAATTTCTTGCGGAGGGGTCACATTTCTTGAGAAAAAGTAGTGATTTCTATTATTTATTTGCAAACCGCCACCGTAATATACGTGAGCCCAATCTCTTCTGAAAACTTCGTGTTGCCACAAATAAATGCCTTGAATCATTAAGCCAGAAGTTCGATATTCTCCACCATTGTAACTCCGTTTTCTATTATAAATAAAGCCATAAGTGCCAACATTTATATCAAATGCTTTATCGCCATTTTGGAAGTATTTTCTGAGGTTAAAACCGAGTGGTTCACCAACTCTGAAACCAGCAGCCCAGTTATAATCATACTGTGCAAAAGTTTCTGAGCTTATGCTTAAAATTAAAATTGTTGTGAAAGCGAAAAGTAGTTTTTTCATTGTTTTTATCTGATTCAATAATTGCAAGAATTTGCCAAAAGTATAAAATACTGTTTATCAAACGAAATCTTGCGTAAATTTATTAAATAAAAGAGCGTCTGAATTCACATCCGACGCTCTTCGTTTATAAGGATTTATGCAAACAAAGTAATTAAACCTTTATTTTTGAGTGGAAAGTTTTGGACTATCCACCGTTGTTTATCGACTATTTTACAAAACCAAATCAGTATTTACCAAAATATAATTTAGCTCATTAATATCGTCGGCGTTGAGTTTCAACGTACCTTTTACCGTCACACGGTCGTCAGTATTGAAACGTTTAGTTGATTTTTTGAATTTGATTTGTACAACCGATTCCGGCCCTGCACCTCCACAAAAGAAACATGAGCTATATGGGTTTGCAGAAAGTACATAAACATTGGCATCAACATCAACTGGAATCATGTAACCCGTTAGAATGATTTCTTTGTCTTTTAAATTAGCAACTTTCTGCCCGAAAGTAGGGTAGAGGATAAACATTGATTCTTCGGCACTCCATTTTTTCTTGAAAGTTACATCACGGAGTGTTTCCCAAGTTATTTTGGTTGGCTCATCGGCATACGTGAAAGAAAGCAATGATAAAGCAAAAAAGCCAAGTATGAATCTTCTTGTTAAATTTTTCATTTTATTGATTTTGAAAGTGTAAAGTTCTTAAAATAAAACAGTTATTCGGTTGCCAATGTTTTTGAAATATTGATTCTGTAAATACCAATTGATGGAAGGGCGGCAGCCAAAATTCCGACTAATAACGCACCACTAAACAAATATATTTCGCCAGTTTGTAAACTAAATTGACTTACATCGAAATGGAATTTTTTGCTTAAAGCATTTGAAATCAGATAGATACCAATTCTACTCAAAAAGATTCCTGCTATAAAACCCAGCAAAGATAAAATAATACCTTCTAATAACAACATCAAAAACAAACGAGTTCGACTGGCACCCATCGAAAGCATCAATGCCATTTCGTATTTGCGTTCTTTTAAGGAATTATAGAGTGAAACAAAAACACTGATTCCTGAAATGAGCATAATAACGGCCGCCAAAAATTGTAAACCTTCTATGCCAATGCCTAAAAGCTCAAACAAACGATTGACCTCAATAGCAGGAACTGCCGCTTGTAATTTTGAATTCTGGTTAATGTTTCGTGGCATTGTCATCATGCCCATCGGTGAGCGAAATTTGATGATGGCACTTGTGATTTCTCTTTTAACCGTACTATCAGCTGCTTCCTCCTCATGGTGTTCTTCGCCTTCTTCGTGGTGCTCATCTTTATGTTCGTGAATACTCCAAACACTATTTAAACTTGTTAAAATCAAGTTATCGACTACCGAATTATTGTATTCTAAAATTCCAACAACTTTATAATTACTTTCGGCGTGTTTTTCTCCTTCCGAATCAAGCCCGTGTGAACTTGCAAATGTATCACCCACTTTCAAATTGGTATTTTGTGCCGTTAAAGCTCCTAAAACTACTTCCAAATTGCCTTTAAACATTTTCCCAGTTGCAATTTTTGTCTTGAAATGCTCAAAATACTTTTTGTTCGTGCCAACAATTCTAAACCCTTGATAATTATCGCCCATGGAAAGGGGAATCATTTCTTTTACCAACGGATTTTGTGCAATTGCCGCAACATCATCTAAATAAACATTGCCTGTTGGATTATCAATTTGATAGACCGACGATAAGATTAATTGTAGCGGACTGCCTTTTGCACCAACCACCAAATCAATTCCGCTGATATTTTTGGCAAATTTATCTTGTAATTGCTTTCCCAAAAGCATCAACAACGAAATCATCGCAATGCCGAGGGTCATCAACAGAATACACAAAAAACTATTGAGTTTTTTGTCGAGTATATTTTTCCAACTTATTTTAAATAACATGTTTTTGATTTACGATTGACGATTTATGATTTACGATTGTAAAAATTCGTAAATCGTAATTCGTCAATCGTAATTTGTTAAAGTGTAATAATATTTTTAAAATTATCTTTCAATCTTTGGTCGTGGGTGACTATTATTAAGGCAGCACCTATATTTTTTGATTGATTTTCAAGTAATTGAATTACTTTTTCGCAATTCTCGTCATCTAAATTAGACGTTGGTTCATCGGCCAAAATCACATCAGGATTATTCATTAATGCTCGTGCAATGCTCACTCTTTGCTGTTCACCACCACTTAGCATTGCTGTTTTTTTATTTAATAATTCACTGATACCTAAATTCTGAGCCAGTTTTTGAGCTTGTTCTTTCGATTGTTTTTGGTCGGCTAAATAATTGGCCAGTAGTAGATTATCAAGTACATTTAAAGAACTTACAAAATGGGGCTTTTGATAAATAATGCCCAAATGATTGGCTCTCATTTGACTTGCTTCTTTAGCTGTCAGAGTTGCCAATTCTTGTCCGTTTATTTGTATCGACCCACCTTTTGGGGTAAGAAGCAATGCTAAAAGGTGTAAAAGCGTCGTTTTTCCAGTTCCCGAATTTCCCAAAATGAGTAAAGTTTCACCTTTTTCGCAGCTAAAAGATGGAAAGTTGAATATCTTTTTGGTATCGTATGAAAAACTTAGTTCGGAGCAAGCCAGCATTGTATTGATTTTTTGATTCAGTGTTTCAAAGATACTACATAACCACTATTTAGTACAACAATATTTTCAATGCTTTATTAAAAAATAATCTTCTTCTTATGATTTTAAACATATTCAAACACAATTATTTTTATGTAGATTTGTGAACTATTTTTGGATAAAAAAGATTCTCTATAAAGTTAGTAGATTATTTGTACAAAACTTAAATTAAACTAAATATGTCACTTAGATTAGGAGATATTGCACCAAATTTTACTGCTGAAACCACGCAGGGAACAATTGATTTTCACGAATGGCTCGGCGATTCTTGGGGAATGTTATTTTCGCACCCAGCCGATTTTACGCCAGTTTGTACAACAGAATTAGGAAAAACTGCACTTCTAAAAGATGATTTTGCCAAAAGAGGAGTAAAAGTAATAGCCGTTTCGGTAGATGATTTGGCTTCGCACAACAAATGGGTGCCAGATATTGAAGAAGTGAATGGCGTAACCGTAAACTTCCCAATTATTGCTGACGGTGACCGCAATGTAGCTACATTATATGATATGATTCACCCTAATGCTTCCGAAAAAGCAACGGTGCGTTCGGTATTTATCATTGGACCAGATAAGAAAATTAAATTGACTCTAACATATCCAGCTTCAACTGGTCGTAATTTTACGGAATTGTTGAGAGTAATTGACTCTTTGCAATTAACATCAAATTACCAAGTAGCCACTCCAGCCGATTGGAAAGAAGGTGAAGATACAATTGTAGTTCCAGCGGTTTCGACCGAAGATGCAATTGCGAAGTTTCCGAAAGGAGTAAAAGTAGTAAAACCTTACTTACGCTACACTCCACAACCAAATAAGTAAAATTGGGTTGTAAAAAGAAGTCTAGTACACCTCAAAGGTGTGCTACACTTCTTTTTGACTAAAATGTATCAAAATCCAAAGTTTTAGCCACTATACGGTCAAATCGTTTTAATCATTCCACATTTTATTTACTTTTGCACAATATTTGCAATATAATCTACATTAGTTAGATTTTAGATTGCACCTGAGTTAATGAGAAAGAAAAAAAAATTGAGTCTTTGGGAAAGATTTCTGAATCAACTTTTTTCCTTACGTGGACTCTACGTTTTGATTGTTATTGCACTCATCACTTTATACCCTGTGTATGTAAGTGATGGTCAGCGGTGGACTTATATTGAAAACTTTGGCATAAAACTTCCACTCAGATATAACATCCACGGAATTGATGTTTCGCATCACAATAACAAAATTGATTGGCATAAGGTAAAAAATAGCATTGAGGATAAAGTAGATATAAGTTTTTGCTTTATCAAAGCCACTGAAGGGGAAGATTTAAAAGACCAAGATTTTAGTAATAATTGGCAGGAGGCAAAGAAAACAGGGTTAATCAGAGGAGCGTATCATTTTTATGTACCAAGAGCTAATCCAGTTGAGCAAGCTCAAAATTTTATAGAATCAGTAGTCCTGGAAGATGGTGATTTTGTGCCAGTTCTTGATTTTGAAATTCAAGGAACAAACAAGCGGGTGAGAGCCAATCTTCTTGAGAACGTTAAAACCTTCATTAACATCATAGAAAACCATTACGGCGTAAAACCAATTATTTACACCAATGGACACATCTACAAACAGTATATAAAAGGAAACTTAGACAAATACCCATTATGGATTTCTAATTACGATAGTCAGAAATTAGAAGGTTATGAAGATGCTCGTCTGATGATTTGGCAACATAGCACCACAGGTAAAGTCGATGGCATCGAAGGTGATGTAGATTTCAATGTTTTTGTTGCTTCAAAAAGCCATTTAGATGATATTTGTATCAAATAATTTCTCTGAAAGCCTCAAGAGAATTTATACTCACTTACCAAAGAAAAAACTCCCCTTTAGGGGCTGGGGGTAAAAAAATATGCTTAACTCAACTAATTTTACTCAAACGCCTGCTTTCAAAAAACTTAAAGCTCACCACCGTACCATCAGCAAAAAGCACTTAAAAGAGTTATTTACTGAAGACAAAAACCGATTTAAGAAATTCTCAATCAAGTTCAATGATATTTTGCTTGATTATTCAAAAAATAACATTAACCGCCGAACAATAGCTTATTTGACTGATTTGGCCAAAGAATGCGATTTGTCAGGTGCGATTGAGCAAATGTTTTCAGGCGAAAAAATCAACCAAACAGAAAATCGTTCGGTGCTTCACGTAGCATTGCGTAATCGCTCAAATACTCCGATTTTAGTTGATGGTAAAGATGTGATGCCCGATGTAAATGAAGTTCTCGAGAAAATGAAGGTTTTTTCAGGAAAAGTAATTTCAGGAACTTGGAAAGGCTATACCAATAAGTCAATTACTGATATCGTAAATATCGGAATCGGTGGCTCTGATTTAGGGCCAGTAATGGTTACTGAGGCTTTGAAACCATATAAAAAGAAAAACATCAATATTCATTTTGTATCAAACGTTGACGGCACGCACATTGCTGAAACTTTGAAAAAAGTGAATCCTGAGACAACCTTATTTATGATTGCCTCAAAAACATTTACAACGCAAGAAACAATGACAAATGCTCTTTCGGCTCGTGATTGGTTTTTGCAAAGTGCTGTCGATGAGGAGTTTGTGAAGAAGCATTTCGTTGCAATTTCTACAAGTCAGAGTTTAGTTGAAAAATTTGGTATCGACCCGGCCAATATGTTTGGCTTTTGGGATTGGGTAGGAGGGCGTTACTCGCTTTGGTCAGCCATAGGTTTATCAATCGCTTGTACGATTGGCTACGAAAATTTTGAGCAGTTATTGCTTGGGGCTCACGAGATGGATAATCATTTCCGTTCAACTCCGTTTGAGAAAAACATTCCTGTTATTTTAGCACTTTTGGGCATTTGGTACAATAATTTTTATGGTGCAGAATCGCAAGCTATTTTACCTTATGACCAGTATTTGCACCGTTTTGCGGCCTACTTCCAACAAGGTGATATGGAATCAAACGGAAAATACATCGACCGTAACGGAAACAAAGTTGATTATCAAACTGGCCCAATTATTTGGGGAGAACCCGGTACAAATGGTCAACACGCTTTTTATCAATTGATTCATCAAGGGACAAAGCTAATTCCTGCTGATTTTATCGCTCCAGCCATTTCTCATAATCCGCTTGGTGAGCATCATAAAATGCTTTTATCAAACTTCTTTGCCCAAACTGAGGCTTTGATGAACGGAAAAACTCGTGCAGAAGTTGATGCTGAATTGACTGGAAAATCTGAAGAGGAAAAAGCCAAAATTGCACCCTTCAAAGTTTTTGAAGGAAACCGTCCGACAAACTCAATTTTGGTCAAGAAAGTTACTCCGAAGGTACTTGGAAGTTTAATTGCTATGTACGAACACAAAATCTATGTGCAAGGTATCATTTGGAATGTTTTCAGTTTCGACCAATGGGGTGTAGAACTTGGTAAGCAATTAGCCAATAAAATTTATCCAGAATTGACAGATAATGATGTCATTGAAAGCCATGATAGTTCGACAAATGCGTTGATTAATCAATATAAAAAGTGGAGAAAGTAATTTCCTGAATATTTTTATTTAAATAAAAGGTTACTCATCTGAGTAGCCTTTTTGTTTAAATAAACTTCTCAATTGAGCAAGATATTTTGTTACAAATGTAGTATTATGATTTTTCATATTCTAATATTATATAATCAGAAAAACGTCTAATATTTATTTTGAAAATTAGAAATAGAAAAGTATGTGTGTAACTTGCTGATTATCAGTGTTAAGAATTAGAGATTTATTTTCATTTATTTTTGAAAAAATAAAAAATACGGAAAATATAAAAAAATAATGTTGTTTACATTTGGAAATTACAAATACGTATAATAACTTTGAAACACCAAGCAAAAAAGCTTTCCAAATTAACTATAACAAGTACCCAAACGAGAGTAAATTCTCGAACCCAAAAAAAAGTAAAGGTAACCAGCTATTGAGAGAGGTGTTTTTCATTAAGCAGTTTAACACCTCCCTCTCAGTAGTTCAAGTGAATCTGACATAATGGACTTACGTGCTTTTTTACATACCCAATTTTTGGTGTTCCTTTTCATCGTCTTGGGGAGCTTAGATAGTCGTGCAGCAGTTGATAATGATTCTCCACTTGTGCCTTACGAAATCAAATTTGCGGATGTAACCTTTCAACTCACTGATGTTACACGATATTTAGTTCAAACTGAACTTAAAAATATTCAAGCAGATAAAATTAGTCTTCGTCAACAACTTGATAAATTTAATCTATTTCTGCCGGTTGTAGAGCCTGTTTTGAAGGAAAAGGTAGTGCCAGATGATTTCAAGTTTTTGATGATTTATAATAAGTATCAATCTTCTATTGAAACCTCAACTTTTCTTGAAAATGGTATTTATTGGTGTCTTGATAGAGAAAAAGCTGACAATGTAGATTTGATTGTTAACGACCAACTTGATGAGCGAAAACATTTAATTGCTGCGACCAAGGGAGCAGCTATTTGTTTTAAAAGAAATCAAGTGTTGTACAGAAATTGGGCATCAACATTATTCTCGCACATTGCTGACAAAAAGATTCTAACTTTGCTTGAAGTAAATAAAAAATGGGCAGAGAATCCTTATATTTTACTGGATAGCCCTGCTTATTCGGCGATATTACAGTTTTTGGCTTACAAAATTGCGATTGAAAGGGAATTTCCTACATATAAACCAATTGAGCAGAAAATTGTCTATGAATATCCATACAGTAAAGGAAAAACACTCAATAAAATAGCTCTTGACTTAAAAGTTGAACCAGAGACGCTTTTTGAATATAATAAATGGTTAAATTCTGTTAAAGTTCCAGATTCAGATTGTAATGTTTTAGTGATTGTTCCAGCAAATAGATACAGTGAAGTTCGAACTTTCGCAGAACTTTCAAGAAAAATAGGTTTACCAGCCAAAGATTTAGGTTTTCCGATTTTGAAGAGAGAAGATAAGTTATCAAAGACAAAATCTAAGGGTGGGGTATTTTATCTGATAAATGATTTGGAAGGCTTACAAGCTGATATGTGCGATATACCCGTTACGATGGCATACAAAGCTGGAATTTCGGTAGAGCGTTTTGCAGAATACAATGATATAAAAGAAAATGATTTGTTGAAAATAGGGCAAGTCTATTATATACAATCAAAAACGAACAAGGCGAGTGTACCATTTCATGTAGTGCGTGACGGAGAGACTCTTTGGGATATTTCTCAAATGTATGGTGTAAAACTTTCAAGTTTACTCAATTTTAATCGTTTCGAAACAGTTCAGCGGTTGCAAAGAGGTAGGGTTGTTTGGTTACAAACTACTCGTCCAAAAAACAAACCTATTGAATATATAGAAATGCCCGACGAAATGACCGAAGTAGAAGAAATGATGGTTGCTGGGCAAAATAAAAACTTAGAAAAAGAGTTTATATTAGATGATGCTGTTCAAACTGTTGAAGTTAAGTCATCTATCAAAGACGTTGATTTATCGAGTTTGCCTTTAAGTCAAGAAAAAAGTAAAGAGCAACAGTCGCAAATCATGAATAAAAATGATTTGGCTTCAACGAAACAAGAATTACCAAAAGAGATAGATTTGTCAATTCTTCCTTTAACTAAAGAAATTGGAAAAGGAAATCAACAATCTAAGGTGACAAGTAAGAATGAAATGCCAAAAGAAATTGAACCTTTGACGAAAGATATTAGGAAAGGTAATACAAATGGTGTAAATTTGTCCAAAAGTATTGATAGAAAGCAAGTTACAGAAGGAATTGTAGCACAAGATGAAGGGCAAACTGTTACGTGGAATAAACAAAACTCAACTAAGAATAAACCTTATTCGGTTGAAGTTGCCGATAGAGAAGAAAATAAAACCTTTTTGAAACATACAGTTAAAAAAGGAGAAACACTTTTTAGAATTTCAGTCAATTATAATGTAGCAGTATCAGAATTGTGGGTTTGGAATAATTTGACAAGTACCATTGTGTATGAAGGTACGGTTCTAAAAGTTAAAAGATAGTAAATAGTATAGATTCACTCAATAGCTCAGATTAGCTTCTGCCTTTGGCGGGAGCTAATTTTTTTTGAGTAAAATTAGTATTTGGGCTAAAAAACTTCAATAGAGAAAATTAACTTGAGTCGTCCAATATTGGTTACACTTTTGCTCAAGTTATATTACCAAAGATGGACGACTCGACTATTGTATAGTAAAAAACTACATTGCAGATTTAATAAAGTCAAGAATTTCCTTGCCTGAAACGCTCCAACTTAACCTGTTTTTATATTCTTCAAATGAAGTTAGTGCTAATTTTTTATACATTTCGGGTGTCTCGATAGCACTCTTTATTTTGTTATAAGTATTTTCAATAAATTCTTCTTTATCAAAAATCCATCCATTAATATCATTCTTTATGATAGTTGAAATACCACCAGTATTTGTACCAATGGCTGGTATGCCGTGGGCATTAGCTTCACAATAAACCAATCCATAGGCCTCCGCTTCTGATGGAACAATTAGGAAATGAGATTCGCTAAAAAGTTTATCAAATATTGCTTTTCCTTCACTTTGGCCTTTATTTATATATCCATAGTTTTTTACAAAATCTTTCGAGTACTTGGCTGGCAAATTAGGTATACCAACAATATGAAGCTTAGTTTTTATGCCATTTTGATTTAATTTTTGTGCAACTTCAAATGCAAGATTTCCACCTTTTCTCTTAAAATCAACTCCAATAAATAAAAGGTTACACTCAGTTTTACTTCTGTTAGATATATTTTCTTGAATTTTAGTTTCAGATAATTCTTTAAAAATATTTGCACCAAATGGTATTGTCTTAACTTTATCAGGATTTACATGATAATGTTTAATCGCCGATTCTTTAGCCCAATCTGATGCATAGAAAGTAATTTTAGCATTTTCTAAAGCTTTTTTCTCAGCTAAAAAACCATTTTTAAGAGTTTCATTACAAAGATTGACATAGGAAGGGTAGTAGTCGATCATTTCATCAAAGACAGAATCTGTGTAGAAAAACACAGGAACTTTGCATTCTAAGTAAGCGATTGGCATGCTTGATGGAGCAAATATACAATCAATATCTTGAGGTAGCCTTTCTAAAATTTGTCGAGCATAATCTTTCAATAAACGAGGTTCTCGAATCGCTTGATACCTTCTACCTGTAATATTATAGAATAATTTTTTTATTCTTAACCAGTTGCGGAAGTTATTAGTTAGTTTGTCGATAGTGATTATTTCGACATCCTCTTGAATCGAAAGTGAGTATTTGATAAAGTAATCCAGTCCTGACCAATTTTGTAAATCAGAAGAATCATTTTCAGAAACGTAGGCAATTTTCATTATTAAGTACTAAATATGTAAAAACATAAAAATAATGTTTTTTTTAGAATAAATCAATTTCTAAATTAAATGATGGAATATTATTATCTTTGTGTTCTTTAAAGCAAGTGTAATATGTTTGTGATACTCGACTATTTTTTTAATAAATGCCGCCCATTTTTACAGGTTTTTGCATTAGGGATGTTTTTGTTTTCGGGGCCTCTCATTTATTATCTAAGAGATGCAGTTGGTCTGGCCAAAGGAAGTAGCATTTTTACTGTTGCAATGATGATGGGGCCTATGATACTCTGTTTTCCTTTCGTAAATCTAAAAAAAGTTTATACTCCGGATAAAATTGCTTATAAATTATCAGCCTATTTTATTTTATTAGGACTAATTTATCTAATGGCTTATGCTCCGAATAGAGGTTGGTTTACGAATACTTACTACGAATTAGGAGTAATGATTGTTATAGCTTATTTGTATTTCTTCTTATCAACTGTAAGCATAAACGACTTGAATAAATATTTTGTAGAACTTGCCATAGTGATAACAAGTGTTGGTGGAGTACTATTCTTGATTTATTTACTTCGGAATCCTTATTTTGTAATTGGTCAAAGAGCAAGTATCACCTTTGGAAATAGTGAAGCAGAAGGTTTTGGAAATCCGCATATTTATGCAAAAGCTTCGTATTTGGGCATAGTGGCTTCAATACTATATTTAAGTAAGCCCAAAAGCTTAGTGCTTCAAATAATGAATTTTGGATGTATTTTTATACATATCATCATTTTGGGTTTAACTCTTTCGATGACCACAAACGCTACATTTGTTCTATTTCTGTGTTTGTATTCATATTTTAATCTTACCTTAGGTAAAGTATATGTAAAATTAAAAAAGATTTTACTAAGTCCAGTTTTTTGGATTTTTCTTACAGTATTCATTTTTAAAGCCAATGAATATTATCAGAAGAATGCAGGACCCATTACTAATATTGCCCTCACAATTTCAAGAAGGGTTGATGTTTTAGGCGAAACTTTTTTTCCTTTCTTATACAAAAGCAAAGATTCTCGGGGTATCTATAAGCAAAGAGTTGATGGGTCTGCTTCCGCTCGCATTGATAACTATACAACCTTGACAACGACATTTACCAAAAATTTGTCAGAAGGTAAGATTTTGCCAATATTATTTGGGAATGGCTATCATAAACTTTATGTAGATGTGCCCATACTTGAGGCCTTACACTCATTTGGTATAGTCGGATTCTTACTTTTTATGACCTTTTTTACATATATGGGATGGCAAGTTTTGCGAGAAATGAAAAATCCCCATTCATTAGCAACAGAATATATAGCATACGCTTACTTATACTTTTTCCTTTATACGTTTTCAGGAGGGCTGATTATAGATTATATTCGTTGGGGATTTTTTGCATTTGTTTGCCGATTTTTGCCAATTACATTCAAAAAAGAAGCCCCTAAAACTGTAATTGAAAAAGCATAGTCTTTTTGATACCTAAAAAGTGATATTCTGAATAATGCAATTAGAAAGAAACAATAATTTTGACCTGCTAAGATTGTTTGCAGCAACGAGCGTAATGATATGGCATGGTGCAGAGCATCTGGGAGTGTTTAACGAAATGTATTCTCTTTTAGCATGTTTGTATCATTTTCCAGGAGTCCCAATTTTTTTTACAATTAGTGGCTTTTTAATCACTCATTCGCTCGAAAGAAGTAAATTTGATCTTAAAACATATTTTAAAAATCGTAGCATACGTATTTTTCCCGCGTTATGGCTTTGTACAATCCTAACAGCTCTTTTACTGTTTGGGTTTGGTAAAGTGACAAGTCTGAAAGATTTATTACTTTGGTTATTAGCTCAATTTACTTTTTTACAATTCTATGCTCCCGAATCATTTAAAAGTTGGGGAGTTGGCCATCCAAATGGAAGTTTGTGGAGTATTGCAGTTGAGCTACAATTCTATCTGGTTTTACCAATTATTCTCCTTATTGCTGGTAGAATTAAGAAAAAAATAGTCGTTAATCTTTTTTTAGTAGTATTGTTTTTTATGTCAATACTATTTAGATATATAGTTGATTCTGAGGATATGCTTCATAATTACCCAATTTTAGTAAAACTTTCAGGCAATTTTGTTTTATACTATCTCCATTTTTTTCTCACAGGAATACTTTTATACAAGAATTATAATTTTATACAAAATCTAATTTCTGGAAAGGTTATTTACTGGTTTATTGGCTATATTTTGTATTTGTTGATATTTAAAGTTTGGCTTGGCTTTTACGAAAGCCCGTATTCTATTAATATTTTTGGTATAATAGCAAATACTTTGTTATCATTCCTTTCACTTTCTTTCGCATTTTCATATCAAGATTTGAGTGGTAAATTATTGAATCATAATGATATTTCATACGGAATATATATATATCACATGCCTATTGTTAATTTAATGTTGTCTTTAAATATGAAAGATAGTTTTATCTATTTGTTGGGTATGATGTGTTTTACTATTTTGCTGGCAATTATTTCATGGAAAATGGTTGAACGAAAAGTTATGCTCTCATTTAAAAAATAATATAGACCACAACATATTAATAGATGAAAATGCTCATCATTCACCAGTTTTTCTGGGCTCATTATAAAGCAAAAATTTATACCGAACTTCAAAAAGTTGTTGACAAACACCCCGAAGATGAACTTTTAGTGCTTCAGACAGCTCTGAATGAATTTACACGTGCTAAAATTGGTAGTATCGATTATAGCATTCATCAATATAACGTAAAAGTTTTATTTGAAGATTTTTACGAGAATACCACAATATGGCAGCGTGTACAAGCGTCGATTTTTTGGGTAAATAAATTTAAGCCTGATGTAATAAATTTACCAGGTTATTATGAACCAGCGATGAATATTGTACTTTTTTATTGTCGTTTAAAAGGGATTAAAGTTGTAATCTCGGCTGATTCAACTGAAGGAGATAATCCAAATGTATGGTGGAGAGAAGCTTTAAAAAGTTTTATTGTTACGAAGGCTCAGGGCTTTTTCTGTTATGGTTCAAAATCAGCAGAGTATATTTATAAGCTTGGAATGAAACCAGAACATATTTTGGTCGCCAATAATTCGGTTGATAATGATAGAGTTGCTAATGTTCACAGTGAGGCTTTAAAAACAAGAGATGAAGTTAAGAAATTATATAATCTCAGAAAGTATAATTTTATCTATATAGGGCGTTTAATAGAAGTTAAAAATTTAGATAATCTATTGGCTGCGTATAAACCTTTAGCGGATTCTGACTGGGGATTGATAATTTTGGGAGATGGAAGTGAGGACGCTAAATTGAAAAAGTATGCGGTAGATAATAATCTTGATGGTATTTGTTTCATCGAAGGGCAACCTTGGTACGATGTTCCAAAAATCTTAGCATTGGCAGATGTGTTTGTCCTACCAAGTTACTCAGAACCTTGGGGATTAGTTGTAAATGAAGCTATGGCCAGTGGTTTGCCTGTAATTGTTTCAAATAAATGTGGTTCGGCATTTGATGCTGTCTTGGAAGATGTTAATGGTTATACTTTTAACCCTTATAATGTAGAAGAATTGACTTTAATTTTCAAGAAATTTGTTGATGATCCTCAAAAAATTAAGACTTTTGGGCTCAAGTCAAGAGAGATAATTAAACGTTTTTCTCCTGAACAAGTAGCACAAGAGATGTACGATGGGTTCAAAAAGGTAATCATAGGCATAGATAAATAGGCCTAAGTAAGTTTGAGTTAAATGAAAATAAACTGGCTTACGCACTAAAGTTTACTATCACTAAAATTATGAAAGATAAATCCTTCAATAATTTATAAGCATTTAATCTTCTGTTTTAACTTCTCTCATCAAATAATTCCCGAAAAAAGAATTTTTCTTGGCAAAATATTGTAAGAAAATTTCTTCGGGAATATCTGCCTTATTGATATTCGGACTCTCTGCAATCGAAGGTACTTTTTCCCATTTCAGTGTTGTCATGCTACTGAAAATTCCCAAAAGTATTGTAAATGCCATATAAATTTTCAAAAACTTAACTGACATTTTTGATTTAAGCATTTCTGAATAGGCTCCTATAAGCAAGATAAATATCAATATTTTTATTGTACTGATAAGTCTCATTGCCAAATCGTTATTGAATCCGATTCTATATAAGGGTGAAATGATGAAGTAAGCCGCACAAAAGAGTAATAAAATAAGTTTATTTTGGTAAGAACTTCTCGAAGAGAAAAGTTTAAACATGAAAAATAGATAGATGCCAATCTCAAAAATACAATAGCCAATCAGGGCCAGAATTGAAACTAATGGTTTTTGGTACAAATAACCCGAAATATCTGCAAATGTCCAGATAAAACCCGAAAAACGATTATCTTGAAAATGTGCTAAAAAATAGCTTGCCATGATAAAAGTGATAATTCCTCCACCTAATATATTCGTAATGCTAAAAAACTTTGAAAATTTACGAAAAAGCACTAAAAAGCCAGCGATTATTCCAACACTGAAGGCACCCAAAAATGACCACATCAATAGCAGAGAAACAAAGAATAATACAAAACGATTATCTTTCCGTATAAAACTTTCGTAGTAAACAAAGAAAACACCCACAGTTGTAACTATATGATGTTGAGGAGAATAATGAACGTTAATTAAATTGAAAGAAATGCCCGATGGCCAAATAAAATATTGAATCATGGGTAAAGAAACAATATTTTTAAGCAAATAATGAGCATATAAATACGGTTTGAAGAGTGTAGCTCCCAATAAAAACAAAATAAAAATTAGGACGATATTAATGTTTTTTGGGCTAAGAAAATACAACCAACTAAAAGAAATAAAAATACCGATTGCTCCCCACAAATATAAAAGAATGTTACTTGCTCCAAAACCAACAAATTTACAAATTATGGCCGTTGGGAGATAATAGGCCATATAATACCCTAAGATTGCTGGTTCTTTTAGTATTCCGTAGCGAGTTTCGTTTTCATAAACCACAGGAAATGGTTTTTCAATGAGTTCTTTTACAATTGTATTATGTTTGTAGTAATCATAAGATTGCCCCAACCCGAAGTTTCCTAAACTAAAAACTATACCTAAAATTAAAGTAAATAAAGCTAAATAGAGCAATGTACTTGGCTCGATTCTATTAACTCTCAACGCAGAAAAGTCTTCATTACTTTTATTTGTCTCGATTATAAAACTATAAAAAGAATAGACTGAAACTACAAATCCGAGCGTTGCCCAAAGCGGGTTCAACCACGTTAGAATAAAAATCAGATTAGGAATCAATAAATATGAAACAGTAAGTAATTTCAGGCTTTTGATTGTCATTTTGAAGAAATTTTTATTAACCTTCTGAATATCAGTTTATTATGGCGAATTGAGATGTTACTCAAATTTAATTCACAAATCTATATTTTAATAAGACCCAGATGGCCTCAACCCCATCTTTCCAATTTATTTTTTTTCCTTCGCTGATTGATCGTGGGTAATAACTGATTGGTACTTCTGGAATTTTGTAACCAAGTTTAGCGATTTTTGCAGTAACTTCTGGGCAAAACTCAAAACCTGTACAATTGAGTTTAATCGATTTCAATAGTTTGGCATCAAACACCTTATAGCAAGTTGGTTCATCAGTCAAGTTTTGGAAATATAAAATATTCGTAATCCAGGTGACGACTTGCCCGCCCAAAAAGAAAGAGAAATAGGAGTGTTTGTTTTGTTTATTCAAGAATCTTGAGCCATAAACTACCTTTTCTTTTCCGCTTTCAATGACAGGAATTAGTTTAAAATAATCTTGCGGGTCATACTCTAAATCGGCATCCTGAATAATGATAATATCACCCTTTGAGTGAGCAATCGCTGTTCGAATTGCTCCACCTTTGCCTTGGTTTTTCTCATGGAAAACCACTTTTATTTTATCACTTTTCAAGGTGTTCAAGAGTTCACGTGTGCCATCTGTTGAGCCATCATCTACCACAATGATTTCCATCGGAATATCTACTTCTCCAATCTTGTTTAATATATTTTGTATATTGTTTATTTCGTTATAAGCTGGTATTAATACAGAAAGGAGCATATTTTTATGGGATTATTCAAAACTAACTAAGTATTCGGTACTTGATATATCTATTATTTTGTAGATTTTCTATGCCAAAGTTTGATAAAAAGTACTGAATCGGTTTCAACCGTGAAATTTTTATTTAATTCCTGACGTAATTTGTCAAGAGCAATCTTATTTTCTGGAGTATTTACTTTTGAACTATCATCAATTACTGTAGAGCGAAACCCAAAGATTACTAATTTTAAGGTTGTATCTTGCAACGATTTTTCATACACATCAGTGTGTGTTTTGATATAATCACTCGTTTGCATTTCGGTATTGATAAAAGGAACATTTGGATAGCGATGTGAATGAAAATAAAATAACGAACCGAAATCAATTAATAATGCTTTATCGCCAGTTTTTAAATTTCTATTAACGGTACTTTCATACGTTTTTTCAATGGCAAAGTCATCAATTTTAGCCAAGCGTTGCACTACTTCTCGTCGAGTTACAAAAGTAATAGTCAAAACTAAGATCGATAGTCCACCTATTGCCAAATAAACTCGATTAAGTTTTTGTTCATAAATTTTGCTAAAATGAGTATAAACCATTGCAATTACGACCGAAAAGAAAGGAGCTGCAGGGTAAAAATAATGGGATGCTTGACTTTTCATTAGTGAAACCAAAGAGAATATCCCAAAAAACAACGATATCATAAAAGTCGTATTGTTCCAGTATTTCGATTTATCTTTAACGCTAAGTGCTAAAACAATACTCACAATAGTTAGTAAAATAAACCAGAAAGTCTTAATTAGAAGTTTTTTAAGAAAAATAGTGTGAGCAGGATATGAACCAAATGGATAAATATAAGACCAATAAATGTGTTGGTCGAGGCGATTTAGCTGATAGAAGTATAGGATAGATAAAAGCAGTGGTACTGCAAAACCTGCCAATATCAAAGTGCCTTTTTGAGTTATTTGCCAAAAAGTAGTTTTTTTAATAAAAAAACACTCATAAAACAAATAGATACCTGCTCCTGCTATATAAAACATTGCAATGCTTTTGAAAGTCATAGCAATTCCTAATATTACTCCTCCAATAAACCAATCTGAATTTTTGTTTTTTGCTAAAAAATATAGTGACCATATTGCCAATATCGCAATCGGAGCTTCTGGTTCGAGGAAATTGATTTCCATGAAAAAGCAACAAAGCAATGATAGCAATGCACTAATAAAAGCTGTTTGGGTGTGTTTGGTTAGTTTATTGGTAACAACATAGCTCGAAAGACCAATCCCGATAAACTCAAGGACAATTAAAATAGTAACAGTAAAATGTGTAAAATTTCCACCCAGTAGATTTATGCTTTTTTGTACAAAAACATACCAAAACCATGATTTGGAAGGGATAAAATCATACATCTGATAGCCATCATTGAGTGAACGGCCAATTACCAGATATTCTAAAGCATCGTAACCAAAGCCAGAATTATAAGAAAAAAGACCAAAAACAGGCGTAATAAGAAATAATACGCCCAAATGTAGCAATGTATTTTTGTTTGTTGTTTTGATAGACTGCAATTATTTAGTGGCAACTTTGTGGTCAAATATTGTATTAAATCAAGATTGATTAACAACCTTTACTGCAAAAATAGCAAAAATCATTGGGATTCTAAACCTTAAATCTGATACTTAATCTTGCTCTGTGTTTAATCAAAAAAACTAAATGGTGCTTTCTGACTAAATTGACGGATATTCAGAAAAGCAATAAAAAATGATTTTCTTACCTTAAATTCAAAATTAGCCGATTTTTGCTTGGGGTTCTCGCCAAACAATGATAATTTTAAGCATGAATTGGATAAAGCCACTTACGATAGTCGAATTTGTCTTCATTGGCATTTTTTTGTTGGTTTATGCCACCTACTTTATACGCTTATATTTGGTGGCTCGTCGTCTTGGCACAACTGCTCGTTCGGTTATCATTAAATTTATTATCAGAGGTATTTACTTGGGTTTGTGCATACTTGGTTTGCTTGGACCAAGTTTTGGAGTGAATGAAATTGAAGCACAGGCAACGGGTAAAGATATTTTTCTGGTTTTTGATTTATCTCGCTCAATGGACGCTATTGATATTGAACCTTCGAGATTGGAAAAAACTAAATTTGAGATTACCAAAAACTTAGATTTGCTTAAATCAGATAGGGTCGGACTAATTGTTTTTTCTTCTGATGCTTACACACATACACCTCTAACATTTGACCGAGACGCAATCAAATTATTTATACAAAAACTGAATACAAATCTTTTTTTACAGAATGGGACAGATTTGAATGCCGCATTTTCTCTTATTTTGAAAAAGTTTCAATCGAGTCATACACTAAATAGCCGAAAAACTAAAGTAATCGTTTTGATTTCTGATGGTGAAGATTTTGGTAAGATTGACCCGACGGTGATTTTTGAATTGAAGAAAAATAAGATAAATCTGCTAACACTTGGTGTAGGAACACCACAAGGAGGGCTTATTCGAGATGGACTTGAGTTCAAAAAAGATAAAGAAGGGAAAGAGGTTATATCAAAACTCAATACAGCTTATCTTATTAATCTCACCAAATCGTTGAATGGCAAGTATTTTCAGTTGACTAACCAAGTAAATGGTGTTTCGGATTTATTAAAAGAAGCCGATAAAGTTGAAAGTAATTGGGTTGATACTCGCAAAATGACAGTAGCCAACAATAAATACTATTATTTTGTGATTTTGGCTTTAATTCTGATGATAATTGATATTTTATTTACCGTTCGGACAATTAAAATTTAAGTATGAATATTTGGTTTTTTTATATAATCCTTCTTTTTCTAAATCTGCGTTCTTTGACGAATGTTTCTCAAAGAAACGCTCTAAAATTAGAAGCAGGTAAGGCATTCTATAAAAAAGATTATTCGTTGGCTACAAAAAAGTATGAAGCATTGGCCAATATTTCATATAATTTAGAGCCAGAGGCTCGCTTAAATTTGGCTCATGCCTACTTCAATATTAATGATACCACACGGGCTTTAGAAGAATACAAAAAGTTAGTTCGATTGAATGATGTAGGTATTTCGACATCTGCAATGATTCAGGTTGGTGTGATTGAAACCATGTTAGGTGATAGTAGTGGGGCAATGAATTTGTTCAGAGTTGCATTGCAGAATGATAATGATAATAAAATTGCAAGATATAATTATGAGTTATTGAGAAAAAAACTCCCACAATCGCCACCGAAAAACAATCAAGAACAGACATCAGATAGCGATCGCCAATCTAACAATGGCGGAGAAACTGAAAAATCGGAAGAGAAAAGAGATGAGTTGAACTCGACAACTCCTGAGAAAATGAGTAAAGAGAAGGCCTTACAGATTTTGGAAAGCATGAAAGCAACAGAGCTTCAATATGCTCAACAGCATAAACAGAAATCAGAGAAAAGTAAGAAAATAGAGAAAGATTGGTAGAAGCAGTGCAAGTTTTTAGATTAGTATATTAAATAAAAAAAGATTGCCATCAAGCAAATAAATTTTACAACAGAATGACTCAAATTTCAGATGGCGGTGTTTTGAATGCCGCAGTAAAAGAAACAAATTTTAATTTTGAAGGACAAACCGCTTTCTATCGTGGAAAAGTGCGTGATGTATATGATTTTGGCGATAAAGTAGTAATGGTAGCATCAGATAGAATTTCGGCTTTTGATGTGGTTTTACCTCGACCAATTCCTTTTAAAGGGCAAGTTTTAAACCAGATCGCAGCTAAATTTCTTACGGCAACCAAAGATATTGTTCCTAATTGGCTTTTGGCATCACCTGACCCAAATGTTTCTATCGGAGTTCGTTGTGAAACTTTCCCTGTTGAAATGGTTGTACGTTGCTATTTAGTTGGTCATGCTTGGCGAACTTATAAAAGTGGTTTACGTACACTTTGCGGCGTGACTTTGCCAGAAGGATTGAAGGAAAACGATAAATTTCCAACACCAATCATTACACCTACAACTAAAGCCCATGAAGGACACGACGAAGATATTTCTCGTGAAGATATTATCGCAAAAGGCTTAGTTTCGGAAGAAAAATATAATCAACTCGAAAAATATGCATTGGCATTATTTGAAAGGGGAACAGAAATGGCTGCCGAAAGAGGATTAATTTTGGTTGATACAAAATATGAATTTGGTGAAAAAGATGGTGTAATATATTTAATTGATGAAGTTCATACACCAGATTCTTCAAGATATTTTTTCATTGAAGGGTATGAAGAAAATTTAGCTGCCAATCTTCCACAAAAACAATTATCAAAAGAATTTGTGCGTGAATGGCTCATTGCTAATAATTTTCAAGGAAAAGAAGGACAAACTGTTCCAGAAATGACAGATGAAAAAGTGCTTGAAATTTCAAATCGTTACATTGAGCTATACGAAAATGTTTCGGGAGAAAAATTCGTTGCTCAATCAGGCGAAGATGTAATTGGACGAATAGAAGGAAATATTAAAAACTATTTTGGTATAAATTAATAATTCTATGGACTTGTGGTCTATAGTCCAATGACCAATACATGAAATATCCAAGAAGATTATCGTCAGGTGCAAACAATACCGTAATCGTTTTATCGGATACGGAGGTTGCTAAACTGTTTACGGATGATACTCGCTCGGATATTGGTTCGGAGGCTGAAAAAATGAAATTTGCCAATTCGGTCAACGATTTGGTTGCAAAATTCATCCGATTAGATTTTCAAGAAGATTTACAGGCAGAAATGTTGGTCATGGAACGAATTAAACCTATTGATTATCGAGCTTTCGAGGTTGAAATTCGTGAATTATGGTTTGAAGTTTTTGAGTCTGAACTAACTGAATTACACAAAGCTGGTTTCGTACATCGTGACCTCAAACGACCATCAAATATTGGTGGCTTAGCATTCGATAATATCCTATTAACCGAAACAGGTTTACGCTTAATTGATGTTGGAATCTCTGCCTTAAAAAGACAAGTTGGAAATAAAATTTATGAAAAATATGTAGAAATTGAGTTGCAAGAAATAGCCCTATTTAAAGAGTATTTCTTGAATAGATAAAAAACAAAGCCCTTTTCTAATTTTGCGAAGGGCTTTATTTATGTGATTTTCTGAGACTTAAACCAATTTACTTGCCAGCTACTACTTCAAAACATCTTTATAACTCACCAACTGTATACCGTTTTTGATAATTGCTTCCTTTACTTTATCGCTTGTAAAAATAAAGGTTACATCTTGTCGGCCTTGTGCAACATCTTCATAACCAATGTGATGAATGGCTCTTAATTCATCATTATCAATTCCTGGATGTTCTACAAAAACATAAGTTTTGCCTTCTTCCAACTTATCAAGCATCGCAATAAAACCATCAATTCGCTGCTCGGTAGTTTTTTTGTTGAAATCAAAACCGATATAATTGATTCCAAAATCTTTGACTGATTCTACATCAACCATTTTTAGATTAAATTCTTTGGCTACTCTTTTTGCCATTTCTTTTACCTCAGGCGTAAAACCTGTACTTCCCATGTGACCAGAAATATGACTCAATCTTGGAATATATTTCAAAGCCATTTTTATTTGGGCTACTAATTCTTTTTCAAGATCTTCAATTTTCCAAGCATTATCCAAAATTGCCTGATTCGGATAATTATTATTGTGATAAAGCATCGGATAAAAATACCCATCGGCATTTCTGATGCTTGGACAGTCGGTCAATGGTCGCCATTTTACATTATCCCATTCACTGGTTATTGCAAAATGAAGTCCGACATCAGCTTTTGGGTTTTCGGCTAACATTTTCACCGCTTCTGGAAACCACGGCGATGGCACAATCACCTCAATAGAAGTCTGAATTCCTTCTTTGAAACATTTTATCAAGGCTTCGTTACCCGAATGTGAATAACCCATATCATCACCTCTAACAATTAACTTAGCTGGGTTTGCTACATTATTGACCATTACACCTTTAAAAAACTCTCTTTTTCGGTTATTTTTATTGAAAATATTTTTGATATCAACAATAATTCGGTCATCATCGAAGCTGCAAAGAATGGTTTCGGTGTGTGGACTTTCGATGTATCTGAGTGTCAGTTCAAGGGTTTTGTCATCTTGCCAAGTATAACTACCAGCAACTTTAAAAGGCGATAAACCAACACGATTAAATTTACCTGCCGCCACAAGATAAGGACCAAACTTGGTAGTTTCACTATTTACCCACTTCC
This sequence comes from Emticicia sp. W12TSBA100-4, assembly GCF_040253585.1. Lineage (NCBI taxonomy): Bacteria > Pseudomonadati > Bacteroidota > Cytophagia > Cytophagales > Leadbetterellaceae > Emticicia > Emticicia sp. W12TSBA100-4. The sequence continues at coordinate 130,378 of NZ_JBELAU010000011.1, read as the reverse complement.
CAAAGCCAAATGGAATCGTATGTGCTACCGAATCCGTTTTCAACGTAACATTCAAAACCTCATTCTTGAAATCAAAACTGATTGTTTGAAGCGATTTAGATTTTGAAATCAGACCGAAGGTTTTGCCAGAAAACTTACTTTCGCTCGCACTTGCTTTTGTTTCAAATAGTAGAGCTAATGAGGCAATTCTTTGTTTAAGTTCGGCTTGTTTTTTTGCATTTGTAGGAAGTTTTTTGTCGTTGAGGGCAGGCAGGATATGCTTCCAAATTAGATTTATTTCTGATTGCATATCGGGAGCTTCAGCGGTTGTGATAATTACGGCATCTTTTTCCGGTAAAACGATGATAAACTGTCCGTTTGCTCCATCAGCACGATAGCCATTATTTCTGCAACGCCACATTTGATAACAATAACCCTGTATCCAATCACTTGAATCTTTTTGAGCTTGTGTGGCGGTTGGATTTTGCATGATTTTCATACTCGTAGCTTCTTCAACCCACGAAGCAGGTAGAATCTGTTTTCCTTTCCAAGTACCTTTTTGTAAGAATAGTTGTCCAAATTTGGCCATATCTTCGGTTTTTACTCGTAAACCCCAACCGCCAGTATTTATGTTATTTGGACTAATTTCCCAGTCAATATTTTCGATTCCGAGAGGAGCAAAGAGTCTTGGTTGCAAGTAATCAATGATTTTTTGCCCAGTTACTTTCTGCACAATGGCAGAAAGCATATACGTAGCCCCCGAATTATACAAAAACTTACTACCAGGTTGATTGACAATCGGAGTGCTTAAAAACTCTTTCACCCAATTGTCAGAAACAATAATACCTTGATTTTCTTTGGCATGACCAACACTCATGCTTAGTAAATCTTTTACTTTCAATTCTGCCAAATATGGGCTAATATTTATAGGTAAATCATTTGGAAAAAAGGAAATGACATTATCTTCGACCGACAACTTTTTCTCAGAAACAGCAAATCCAACTGCCGTGGCTGTGAAACTTTTACTTACCGAATACATTGTGTGTTTTAAATCACTTCGGTATGGGTTCCACCAACTTTCGGCAACTACTTTTCCGTGGCGAATCAACATAAAACTATGAAATTCATGCTTGCTTTTTGAGGCCGCATCAAGAAAATTTAGGATTCCTTCTGACGAAACACCTTCGGCTTCGGGAGTGCTACGAGGTAGTGAAGTGTTTTTTTGAGCAAATAAAATTGTACTCCAAAAGAGGAGAAAAAGAATCTTTTTCATAGTTGAGATTGAGGTTGAATAGGAGGGTTATTTTACTCAAAGTTAAACAATTTTCCATCAAAAAAGCCATCCTTGAAACTCAAGAATGGCTTTTTATATCTAAAAACTAAGATTTAACTATTGATTTGAAGATTCGTGCAAATTCGTAAATCGTAATTTGAACTTATGCTCCTGAATAAGCTGGTGAAATCATTGATACTGCTTTTGCTTCAAGAAGCGTTTCGCCCATCAAGAATTCATCCACTTTTCTTGCACATTCACGTCCTTCTGAAATTGCCCAAACAACCAATGATTGTCCACGACGCATATCACCAGCGGCAAATACTTTCGCATTTGAAGTTTGATAATTTGGTGCTTTCACGTTTTTACGCTCGTCAACTTCAACTTCCAACTGCTCAAGTAAATCTTGTTGAGGATTCAAGAAACCCGCGGCAATTAAAGCTAACTCACAAGGAATTTCACGTTCATTCATTTCAACTTTTGTTCCGTTGAAAAAAGCCGATTCTGAAATCAAGATTCCTTTCAAATTACCGTTTTCATCACCAATAAATTCTTTTACGTTGATGCTAAACAAACGCTCGCAACCTTCTTCGTGAGACGTTGACGTACGTTTTGTTAAAGGCCAGTTTGGCCAAGGAGTCGCTTCTGCACGAACTTGATAAAATGGTTGTTTTTTATCATCAATGCTCGGCTCAGGCATTACTTCCACTTGCGTGATAGTTTTTGCTTTATGGCGGTTCGATGTTCCAACGCAGTCAGAACCCGTATCACCACCACCAATTACCACTACATTTTTGTCAGTTGCAAAAATTTCACCGTTTTGATAAGCCTCTCCTTTATGGTCATTTACTCTTTCAATACCAGCCACACGTTTATTTTGTTGGCTCAAAAACTCCATTGCAGGATAAATACCTTTCAATTCTTTGCCTTTGATATCAATCATACGTGGTACTGTTGAACCTCCTGAAAGTACAATTGCATCAAAATCTCTGAGAATATCGCTTGATTTTACATTAAAACCAACGTTTGCATTCGTAATGAAAGTGATTCCTTCTTCTTTCATCACTTCAACACGACGGCGGACAACTGATTTATCGAGTTTAAAATCAGGAATTCCATATCGTACTAAACCTCCGATTTCGTCGGCACGTTCAAAAACTGTTACTAAATGTCCTGCTTTGTTTAGTTGAGAGGCAGCCGCCAAACCCGCAGGGCCAGAGCCTACTACGGCAACTTTCTTACCCGTGCGTTTTTTTGGAATGTTAGGTTTAACCCAACCATTGGCGTAAGCACGTTCGATAATTGATTTTTCGATGTATTCGATAGCCACAGGTGGCTTATTTATACCTAAAACACAAGATGCTTCGCAAGGAGCTGGACAAATACGACCCGTAAATTCAGGGAAATTATTGGTCGAACTTAAAATTTGATAAGCATATTCCCAGTTTTCTTCATAAACTGCATCATTAAATTCAGGAATAATATTTCCAAGTGGACAACCATTATGACAAAATGGTACACCACAGTCCATGCAACGTGCAGCCTGTTTACGAGAATTCTCATCTTCGGCTGGCATTTCAACTTCATTATAATCCAATCTACGTTCTTCAACAGCTCGCTTATTGGCCAATTCTCTTTGAAATTCTAAGAAACCAGTAGGTTTTCCCATTGTTTTATAGTGATTTTGTTATATAGTTTGTAGGTTACTGGCAATGGTTGTTTTGTCAATAACCTAATACTAAATGCTCTGTTAATAATTAAATTAAAACACAATTACGGAGATTGGTCTTACGCCATAACTTTCTCAGCTTCTGCTTTTTTCTTTCTTTCCAACAAAACTCGTTTGTAGTCAGTTGGGAATACTTTTACAAAGTTTGAGATTTCATTATTGAAATTAGCCAAGATACGTCCTGCTACTTCACTCTTAGTCTCCTTCAAGTGTTTTTCGATGAATGATTTCAACATTTCGGCATCTTCGGCATCAACTGTTTCTAAACCAACCATTTCCTTGTTGCATTTTGCTTCAAAAGTTTTGTTTGGATTATAAACAAATGCGATACCACCACTCATACCTGCAGCAAAGTTACGTCCTGTTTCGCCCAGAATAATAGCTAAACCACCAGTCATGTACTCTAAACCATGGTCGCCAATTCCTTCAACAACTACTTTTGCTCCCGAATTTCTTACGCAGAAACGCTCTCCAGCCATACCGTTAATGTAGGCTTCTCCCGATGTTGCACCATAAAACGCAACGTTTCCGATAATCATGTTTTCTTCGGCTTTGAAAGTCGCTTTTCTATCTGGATAAACAACTAATTCAGCACCGCAAAGGCCTTTTCCGAAGTAGTCATTAGAATCTCCTTCAAGTTCGAGTTTCAAACCTTTTGTTGAGAATGCTCCAAACGATTGTCCAGCCGTACCTCTGTATTTATAATGGATTGTGCTGTAAGGTAAACCTTCCCCTGCATAAACTTTCGAGATTTCGTTGGAAGTCATTGCTCCAATCGAACGGTTCAAGTTATTGACTACATATTCTGCTTCAACTTCTGCTCTGTTTTTAATAGCTGGTTGAGCATCTTCCATCATTTTCCAATCAAGTACTTGCGAAATACCGTGGTCTTGCTCCTCTTGTTTGTATTGAGCAACATCCAATGTAGTTGGTTCTTTGAAAAGTATGCCAGAAAGGTCAATTTTTTTGTATTTCCAGTGAGCTACGTCATCACGTTTTTCAAGCATTTGCGACTGACCAACCATTTCGTTGATAGTACGGAAGCCCAATTCTGCCATGATTTCACGCAATTCCATTGCCAAGTATGTAAACATATTTACAACATGCTCTGGTTTTCCGCTGAACATCGCACGGAGTTCCTTGTTTTGAGTAGCTACACCAACTGGACAAGTATTTAAGTGACACTTACGCATCATGATACATCCTACTGCTACTAACGCAGCCGTAGCAACACCGAATTCTTCAGCACCCAAAAGAGCTGCAATCGCAATATCACGACCTGTACGAAGTTGTCCATCAGCTTGTACCGTAATTCTACCACGCAATTTATTTTTAACCAAAGTTTGGTGTGCTTCAGCTAAACCTAACTCCCACGGTAAACCAGCGTGACGGATTGATGATAACGGAGATGCTCCTGTTCCTCCATCATGTCCTGCAATCAATACAACGTCTGCGTGTGCTTTTGCAACACCTGCTGCTACTGTCCCAACACCTGCTTCAGATACTAATTTTACTGAGATACGAGCATCACGGTTTGAGTTTTTCAAGTCATAAATCAATTGTGCTAAATCTTCAATTGAATAAATATCGTGGTGAGGTGGTGGTGAAATTAAACCAACACCCGGCGTACTATGACGCACACGACCAATCCAATCATCCACTTTGTGGCCTGGAAGCTGTCCACCTTCACCAGGTTTTGCACCTTGAGCCATTTTGATTTGTAGTTCTTTTGCATTGGTTAAGTAATGACTTGTTACCCCGAAACGTCCAGAAGCTACTTGTTTGATTGATGAACTCAGATTATCGCCGTTTTTGTCTAACTCATAACGAATTTCATCTTCGCCACCTTCACCTGAGTTTGAGCGACCACCAATACGGTTCATCGCAATGGCTAAGGTGGTATGAGCTTCCCACGAAATTGAACCAAACGACATTGCACCCGTGGCAAAACGCTTGAAAATGCTTTCGATTGGCTCTACTTCTTCCAAAGGAATTGAATTTCCTTTTTTGAAACGAAGTAATCCACGAAGCGTCAGAGCATCTTTGGTTTGGTCGTTGATAAGTTTTGAATATTGCTTGAAAATCTGATAGCCTTTGTCTAAATCTTTTTCACCAACACGCCCTGATTGTTGTAAAAGGTGAATTGATTGAGGGTTAAACATGTGACGTTCGCCACGTTGTTTCCATTGATAAACGCCTCCAACCTCAAGTCTTTTTACCGATTCTTGTGGGATTTCTGGGAATGCTACACGGTGTCTAACGAAGGCCTCTTTAGCAATTTCTGCCAAGCCCATGCCACTGATACGTGAGATTGTTCCAGTAAAATATTTATCAATAACCTGCTTATTTAGACCGATACATTCAAAAATTTGAGCTCCTTGATAAGATTGTAAAGTAGAAATTCCCATTTTTGAGAAAATCTTCAACAATTCTTTATCTACTGCTTTGATGTAATTTTTGTTAAGTGTATAATCGTCAAATTCGCCTTCGATTAAGCCTTTTTTATTCATCCAAGAAAGAGTCTCGAATGCCATGTAAGGGCAAATTCCCGACGCACCGTAACCGATTAACGTAGCAAAATGATGCGTTTCCCAAATATCGCCTGCTTCCACCAAGATTCCCGCCTTTCCACGAATACCTTTTCTGATGAGGTGATGGTGAATAGCCGCAGTTGCCAAAAGCGATGGGATAGGAGCATGGTCAGAGTCGATTGCACGGTCAGAAAGAATTAAGATTTCAAAACCATCTTCAATGGCATCTTCGGCGTAGCGGCAGATTCTTTCCAAACCAAACTCTAAAGCTTTGCCAATATCTTCGGCTCTTGAATTAAAGTAAGTATTGATAGTTTTTGCTTGGAAACCTTTGTAATCAACAAAGCGAAGTTTATCAAATTCTTCGATTGTTAAAACGGGTTGGTCAAGTTGAACTAATCGACAGTGTGCTGGCGATTCATTCAATATATTTTCATTGGCTCCTACAAAAGAAATCAATGACATGATAGAACGCTCACGGATTGAGTCAATCGGTGGGTTGGTTACTTGAGCAAATAATTGTTTGAAATAATATGATAAATGCTGACTTTGGTCAGAAAGTATTGCCAGTGGTGTATCAACTCCCATCGAACCAATTGCTTCCATACCCGATTGTGCCATCGGGGCCAAAATCATACGTAAATCTTCTGATGTAAATCCAAAAGTGATTTGGCGTTTCAACAAAGTTTCTTCGCTGTATTGTTGATACGGACGAATCGACTTTGGTAGTTCTTCGGTTTTGATTTTATTTTCATCCAACCATTCTTGGTACGGTTGACGTGAACAAATATCTGCTTTTACTTCTTCGTCTGGAATGATACGGCCTTGCTCCATATCAACCACAAACATTTTTCCTGGTTGTAAACGACCCTTTGAAACCACTTTTTCTTGGTCGATGTCGAGAACACCCGCTTCCGAGGCCATGATAACAGTATCATCATTCAAAACCCAGTAGCGAGACGGACGAAGACCATTTCTATCAAGTGTTGCACCCACCATTTTACCATCAGTAAATGAGATTGAAGCTGGGCCATCCCATGGCTCCATGATGGCAGCATGATATTCGTAAAATGCTTTTCTTTGCTCGTCCATCGCATCGTTGCCGTCCCATGCTTCTGGAACAAGCATCATCATTACGTGGGGTAATGAGCGACCTGATAGATAAAGTAATTCGATTACATTATCCAATTGAGCTGAATCTGAATTTCCTGCATCACAGATTGGTAAAATCAAGTCCATTTCTTCTTTTGTGAAGAATTCAGAAACGAAAGATTTTTCTCCTGCACGAATCCAGTTTACGTTTCCTTTTACAGTATTGATTTCTCCATTGTGGGCAATAAAGCGGAATGGTTGTGCCAATTTCCAAGAAGGGAAAGTATTGGTTGAGAAACGAGAGTGAATAACTGCAAATGCTGAAGTTACTGCCTCATTATGCAAATCAGGGAAGTAATATTTTAGTTGCTCGGTAGTCAATTGCCCTTTGTAGGAGATTGTTCTACACGAAAGCGAAGAGAAGTAAAAGTGTTCTTTTGCTCCTACTACTGCTTCACGAATGACACGAGAAGCATATTGGCGGAGAATATATAATTTACGTTCAAAATCAAGTTCATTCGTGATATCAACTGGGCGTTTGATGAAAACTTGCTCAACATTTGGCTCAACAGATGCCGAACCTTCACCCAAAATATCACCTTTAGTTTCTACAACACGATAGCCGAGTAGTTCTAAACCTAATTTTTCAATTTTACGGTTTAGAATATCACGACATTCTTCACGTTCGGTTTTATCCATCGGGAAGAAAATCATACCTACGCCATACTCACCAACAGCAGGCAGATGAAAGTTAAGTTTATTACATTCATCTAAGAAAAACTCGTGAGGGATTTGGAGTAAAATACCCGCACCGTCACCAGTATTAGGGTCGCAACCACATGCACCACGGTGGTCCATGCGTTCGAGCATTTTAATCGCATCGGCTACAATTCCGTGCGACTTGCGTCCTTTCAAATGAGCCCTAAAGCCAATTCCACAAGCATCATGCTCAAATTCTGAGCGATATAGGCCTTGTTGTTGCTCTGTAACCTGTTCAGTTTCAGTCATCGTACTAATATAATAGTGATTGGAAATTGTACCAACACGGAACATGATTCCGAGTGTGATTTTGTTGTATTAAATGTATAAATCATAGACCTATATAATCTTTTGTAACGTATATGAAGAACGTAGATTTATGATAAATACATTGCAATATAATACCAAATATATTTGGCATAACAACATTTAAACCAAATTTTCTTTCTTCAATAAAAAATACTTGTTTTAACAACAAATATTATGAGAAAAATACAACGGATAGTACAATAAATGACATGAAAATAGGTATTTGTCACTAAATATTATCGGATGTAACAAGGTGCTGTTTTTGGCAAAATATTGGTAATTAAGATGTTAGGCAAGCAGAGTAATATTGGATATTTTTTAGAATCAAGAATTTTACTTGTGGAAGAATTTATATAACTATTAGAAGAGATTTGGTGTGTTTTACTACTAAATTGCTGATAATCAATAATTTATGTTTATTTTTGTGCTTCACCATCAAAATCAGTTATGATTATTCAAAAAAGTAAATTATTCACAACACTTCTTTTAATCTTTTCTTTTCAATTATTATCTGCCGCTTCATTCGACAAATACTTCCCGAAACTAATTAAGTTTGAAGGCCTTGGGTACGGAATTCACCAGCCAATTTGGGGGAAGAAACCTTTCACAAAAAACGAAGCATATTCAATTTATAAAAAGCATTATTGGGACAAATACAACGCTTCGATGTTTAAAAGTCAGGGCGTAGCCGAAGTGCTAATTGACCAGCTAATCAATGCAGGCGTGGGTAAAGAATGTGTCAATATCAAAGCTTTCGAGGCTATTATTGGCGTTAAACAAGATGGTTATCTGTCGCTCAGTGATATTAAAAAAGCAAATAGTTTTAAATCTCCAGAGGAAATTATCAACCCATTTGTTAATTATCGCCTACATTATTATAACAGTCGAGCTAATGTAAAAAAATATAGAGGTTGGATAACTCGTGCAAAAAGTTTTTATCGCAAAACAAAAGATGGCAATTTATTGGCCAACTATCTGATTTTACCAAAAATGTTGATGAAAGAAGAAGAGTCAGTTATTGCTGAATACGAAACCGAAGAGATTTTAGTTACCAATGAATAAAATCCGAGTACGTGAAAATACTATCAGTCATAAAACTATCGTTCTATTGACTGATAGTATTTTTTGTTTACAGCAAAAATTTTGCCACCATGAAATCTCATTTGTTGCTTAAATACTACCGTTAAATAAATATTTCAATAAACTACTGATAATAAGCCTATTATTAAACTCTACCTTTTTTAGTCCCAATTTTATTATTAAGCGGTATAATTTTTGCTATTGAATATACTGTCTGGAAAAAATACATTACGATGAACCTTAGAAAAATTACGCTCACCTTGCTGGTAATCAGCTTGTTGTCTGCTATTTGTGTAGTTTATGTCAATCAAGCTGCCTCATTTAATAAATATGCTCCAAAGTTATTGAGATTTGAAGGAGAAGGCTACGGCATCCATAAACCGATTTGGGGCGATAAAATCTTCACTAAAGAAGAAGCTCTTTATATTCATCGTCATCATTATTGGAATCGTTTTTTGGGAAATCATTTTAAAAGCCAAGAAGTTGCCGAAGTATTGATTGACCACCTCATTAATGCGGGTGAAGGAAAGGAAAACCGAAATATTAAGGCTTTTGAAAAGGTAATTGGTGTGCCACAAAATGGTGTTTTGACAATGAGCGATGTAAAAGCAGCCAATGATTTTGAGTACCCTGAAGATATTGTAAATCCTTATGTGGAATACCGTTTGCGTTATTATCGCTCAAGAAAAGATGCAAAAGTAAACAAAGGTTGGTTTAAAAGAGCCAAATCGTTTTATATGAAAGAATCTGAAAGAGAAGAAGAAGATAATATTGTAGAAGATTATATTGTAGTGCCGAAAAATCAACCGCACAATATTGTTGAAGATATAAAATAATACACGAAACTCTTACCCGATAAACTCTTCCATAGAAATGCCTCGTGAGTGAAAATTCAAAACCCTTCTCTTTGAAAAAAGTGAAGGGTTGAAGAGGGTTTAAACTTACACGATTTCGTTTAGATTGAAATCTGTACCTACAAGTTGTTCATTGTTAGGTGAAATTTTAGCTGTCAATAATTTACGAGCATTCAAATGTTCGGCGGCTTTGTTGAGCGAATCTACTGCTATCAATTGCTCATTTTTAAAATAATAGACCGAAAACTTCCCCGAATTCACATCGCCACGTAGGATATATCTATCAAATCCAGTTGAAATGCCTGCCATTTGTAATTTTAGATGGTATTGAAAAGTCCAAAACCACGGAACAGTAATATATGGCTCTGATTTACCCAAAATATGGTTGACTGCCACTTTTGCTTGGTCAACTGCATTTTGAACGGATTCGAGGCGAATATTTTTCTGGGCAAAAATATTAAAATGATTCGCACAGTCGCCGATGGCATAAATATTTGAGAGGGAAGTTTGTTGAAATTCATTCACCAAAATTCCATTTTCACATTTAATGCCTGCTTCAGCAGCTAAACTAATTGCTGGAATTACGCCAATACCTGCCAAAATCAAATCAGCTTTTATACTTTTGCCACATTTAGTCCTGATACTTTTTCCTTGAATGGACTCTATAAAAGTATTGAGTAATATTTCTACACCATTTTGTTGGTGTGTTTCTTGTTTCTTGGAAAACTTCCGAAATAATAGCAGGTAGAACCCTTTCCATTAAACGACTTTGGGCTTCTATGACACTTACTTTTTTGCCTTTTTCTTGTGCCAAAGCGGCCAATTCGAGTCCAATAAAACCTCCTCCTATGATGGCTACTTTTTCGGCAGTTTTGAGTTTTTGTTCAATCAATTTAGCATCGGAAAGTGTGCGTAAATACAATATTTCAGCATCTTCGATGTTAAGTTTTCTATTATTTGCACCAGTTGCCAAGATTAGATGCGAATATTCAATCGTCTGACCATCAATGGTTTGAATCGAATTGTTATTGGGGTTGATTTCTGAAATTTTTACCCCCAGTTTCAAGTCGATTTGATTGCTTGAATAATAGTTTTCCGAGCGAAAAATAATAGCTTCGGCCGATTGCTTGCCTTGCAAATATCCTTTTGAGAGTGGTGGTTTTTGATAAGGTAAGTCATTTTCTTCGGAGATTAGTGTAATTTCTCCTTCAAAACCTTCTTCACGCAAAGAAACCGCAGCTTGAACGCCTGCGTGTCCCGCACCGATGATGACTACTTTCATGGTCTAAGAATTTATTGCTTTTCAGGAACTCTTACAATAATACCATCCATTGCTTTCGATACTCGAACTTAGCAACCCAAACGACTATTGCTTTGGCGTGGAGCATTGGCAGCTTCGAGCATTTCGTTTTCTTCTTCTTCCATTTCGGGCAATAAATCAAGAAATTGTTCATCGACATAAATATGGCAAGTTGCACACATACACGAGCCACCACATTCGGCAATGATTCCCTTTACATCATTCTGAATTGCACCTTCCATGATGGTTGCACCCATTGGTAAATCAACTTGGTGTTCAGTTCCGTTATTTTCGATATACGTTATTTTAGGCATGATTTTGATTTAAAAATGAGGGTTTTGTTATATAAATTGTTTTCCGCCATCGACTACAATTGTTTGTCCCGTGACGAAATCGGAGGCCGATGAAGCTAAATATAGAGCCGTGCCAACAATGTCTTCGGCAGAAGATGGGCGTTTGATTGCTCCTCGGTCAACGCCATATTTTTGTGCATTTTCCATTAACGAAAGGCTGGCATCGGTCAATGTAAAACCTGGAGCAATGGTGTTAACATTGATATTAAAATCGCCAACTTCTTTGGCCATTGAGCGAGTAAAACCAATGACACCGCCCTTGGATGCCACATAGTGTGACCATTGTGGCGAACCACTCATCACGGTTGCCGACGAAATATTGATTATTTTACCAAAACTGGCGGCTTTCATGTACGGAAAAACTGCTTTTGAAACCATCCAAACTCCTTTGAGATTGACATTCATGACCAAATCCCATTCCGATTCACTGATTTCATAAAATGGTTTTCGTTGAATGGTGGCGTAAATGGCGGCATTATTTATTAAAATGTCAATTTTTCCAAATTGCTCAAGGACTTTGGTCGCCATTGCTTGAGTTGAGGTTTCGTTGGCAACATCAACCTCGATGGCTATGGCATTTTCTCCGATTTCGTTGGCAGTTTCGGTTGCTCCATAGAAATTTTTATCGCAAATAGCTATTTTGGCACCTTCTTTGGCAAAAGCAAGGGCAAACGCTTTTCCGAGTCCACCCGCAGCACCTGTGATGATTACTACTTTATCTGTTAAATCCATCATAAAAACGTTCGTAGATTAAGGTTCAACTTTGCCGTTTCGAGAAATATTTCTGCTTGTTTTTGACCAAAATCAGTTAAAAAAGTGGGCAAAACAAAGTTTTCAAGAATATCCAATACTTCATTTTGTTCGATTTCAAACCATTCGCCAATTATTCGATTACCGTGTGGTGTATAACGCCAAAGTTTATCAGCATCTTTGTGTATCGAATCTTCGAGTGAACGGGCATTTTTGGTGGTATCATGCCCGTCGATTAAGGCAACGATTTTTTCTATTTGTTGATTATCGAACCCCAAATTAGGTAATTCTTTTTTTGCAATTGCAACACTTTCGAGTTCATGTTGTCGGGTTAATTCTGGGTATTTATTGTTTGGCCCAAAAGCGTGTAAAATTTTATCTTTGGGAATTTTCGACCAACCTGTATCGTGTAATAAAATGGCTGGCAAAACAATATCAGCATTGGCTTCTGGGTAGTTCTCCAATAGTTTTTGAGCCAACATGTACGAAAACAGCGTATGTTCGTCATTATTTCTGACATTGAGGTGCTTTTTGGCAATTTTCCAAATGGATTGGTCTTGGCTTCTCATGTCAATAATTCAAATAAATTGTTTTCAATTCGGTGTAGGCTTCAATACCGTATCTACCTTTTTCTCGGCCGATTCCACTTTGTTTAACACCTCCAAATGGCACATCGTGATAAGAACGATGAATGTTATTTATCCAAACAGAACCAGCTTCTAAAGATTCTGCCATGCGAAGAGCGACACTTAAATTTTCGGAAAAAACATAAGCTGCCAAACCATATTCGGAGTTATTGGCAAGGGCGGTGGCTTCTTCATTTGTTTTGAACGGCATCACGCCAATCACGGGTCCGAATGTTTCTTCTGTCATAATTTTCATTGTATGATTGGTGTCAGCAATGATGGTAGGAGGGAAGAACCAGCCTTTATCATAGTGTTCGCCAGTTAATCTTGCACCGCCAGTTTTTACAGCTGCTCCTTTTTCGAGTGCATCGGCTACTTGAATTTCGCTATTTTGATAGATTTTTTGATTCACCAAAGGCCCCATATCACAGCCCGAAAATGGTTCACCAATTTTAAGTTTTTGAGCTATTTCGACCATTCTATCAGTAAATTGAGCATAGATTGACTCGTGGATATAAACCCGATTTACTCTGTAACAGAATTGTCCGCTGTTGGCAAAACCATGACGCACAATGGCTGCTGCTGCTATTTCAAGATTGGCATCTTGGCAAACAATAGCTGGCGATTGAGTGTCATGGCAACGCCTGCGGTGCGTGTATTGACCATTTTTTGAATAACTACGCACATCGAAAGTTCATCTTCGGCAATATTTTGGTCTTTGCGGTAGTTGATGGCTCTTGATGTGAACAAACTTGCCCAACATTTACGGACGTGTTCTAAAACCCCTTTTCACCAACAATCCAAAGGTAAGTATCTTGTTGACCCGCAAAACTGGCATCGGGAAGGTCTTCGGCGGTTGCACTCGAACGCACCGCAACTGGTAGATTATTTTGATGATTACAAAGCAAGCATAGCTCATCATACGATTGCTTTATTTGGTTCTGTACTTCTGCTGGAATGTCCATTTTCATAAACATTTCCCTGATTTTTGTAGAAGTTTTATCTAAATCATCCACTTGGTTAAAATCAATAGAACCAACTAATTCTAAAATTTCGTTTTTTTAACCAGATTCCGATAAAAAATGTTCGTAAGCGTGAGTAGTGATGCAAAAACCTACTGGAACTGGCATATTTGCTACACTCATACTTGCTAAACTCGCTCCTTTACCACCTAAAAATTGATAATCGGATGGCTCAGATTTATTAAAAAACAGGGTATATTTCATTTTGAAGTACGTTATATAAAGTTCGAATGATGGTTCTTTTTTTGTGCAGACTTATCTATTTACCACTTAACTTCCAGTGCTACTGGAGCTCTAAACGAAGTATTGTGAGCGAATTCAAAAGTTTGGTCGGGTGTAAGTTTTAGGTTTGGTAAGCGTTTGGTGAGTTCTTCCAACACAACTTTCGATTCGAGTTTTGCGAGTGGAGCTCCTAAACAAAAATGGATTCCGCTGCCCATCGAAAGGTGTTGATTGGCATTTTTGCGTTCAATATCAAAACTTTCGCCATTTTCAAACTGAGCTTCATCTCTATTTCCCGAACCCATTATCAACAAAATATTTGAACCTGCGGGAATTGTTATACCACCGATTGTTGCCTCTTCGGTAGAGCGTCTTCGCCACGAAACGATTGAAGGACTGTATCGTAAAATCTCTTCAACGGCATTCGGAATCATTTCTGGATTTTGGCACAAAGTTTCCCAACTTTTGCGATGAATAAGTAATTCTCTAATGCCATTTCCAATCAAGGAAGTGGTTGTTTCATGGCCTGCAAATAAGGCACTATAACACATTGCCGCAATTTCACGGTCAGTTATTTCGTAACCTTCTGCTTGATAACGTACCAAATCGCCTGGCAAGTCATCGGTTGGATTTTCTTTTCTTTGAGCTACCAATGCTTGGCAATAATTCCAGTATTTTACTAAATTTTGGGCATGAGTCAATTGTTCATCTTCCGATAAATCGCCCCAAGTGAGCAAAAGGCGACTTTCTGCCCAACTTTTTACTTGTTGCACATCTTCGTTCGGAACGCCTAAAAGCATAAAAATTACGTAGGCTGGTAAATCATAAGCCAAATCTTTGATGATATTGGTTTTGCCTTTGTGCGAAAAATCTTCAATCATAGATACCGCCAAATCTCTGATACGAGGCTCCAATTTTTTAAAGCGGCTCATGTTAAAAGCAATACTCACGATGCGGCGAATGCGAGTATGGTCAGGCGGGATACGGCCCGATAGCCCCGAAAGACCAACTAATCCACCTTCATCCATCAACGCTTTTGCTTTTGGAGCAATCGTTTTGAAGGGAGATTGGGCATTTTCGGAAGTAAACACTTTCCAATTACCAAAAATATCTTTAATATCTTGAAAGCGAGTGACAACATAGTAGCCCAGTTCTTCATTAAAGAAAATCGGTTCTTCTTCTCGAGCTTGTTTGTAAACAGGAAAAGGATTCGTGAGGTCAAAAGGTTTATAGGCTTCACTTGCTTTATGAAATGGGCATCCAACCGCAGCATTCATCTTCGTAGATTTTATTGGTTTAATTTGATTGTGAAGCAAATCTGAAAAACAAATCTTTGGTTTTTCTTTGGTTTTTTTAGGAGTATTTTAATTTTTTCTTGAAAGATTCAAATATAATTTTCTCATGTCTTCGGAAGGCTGCCCCAAGTTGAATTTCTTGAGTGATTCGCAATAAATGCGGTATTGACGATGAAGGGCATCGAATCGCTGAGATTCGGCTAATGCTATAAGTTTTTCACGGTGAACAGGTTCGAGGCTCGGGTCTTCAGCTAAGACTTTGTCGCAATACTTAATTGCTAAAGATAAATTTCCGAGTTGGCGATTGATATTGGCAAGGCTATAAAGTAATTTGTGATACATTTCTTTGTACCAATAACGCTTGCTCCAAAGCCAATCATTTTCGTTATTATCAATGTATTTTTGTGGAATATCACTGAATAAATCTCCACTATAAAGTCTTTCTGCCGACTCATAGCAGATTTTTACTTGTTCCAAATTATTCTCTTTGAGGTGTTCGTTTCCTTTGGCACAAAGCTCTTGAAACATGGGTAAATCGACCCAACTATCATAAGGTAAACGCAAGAAATAATTTGAACCTTGATGCACAATAAACGAAGATTTTTGCTTTTGTGGTCCTTCCAAAACAATTCTTAAATAGCGAATAGCGTGATAAAGTCGGTTAAGCCTTTGCTCAGTACTATCCGAATCTGGCCAAAGTAAATCGGCCAATTCTTCGCCACTTGCTCCTTTTTCACCTCTTATGAGTAAGAAGGCAAAGATTGTTTTGAGTTTTCGAGTAGAGCCAGCTTTGGTATTCCAGTCGATAAGTTCGCCGTTTTCACGATGGATGCGTAATTCTCCCAAGAAACGTATTTTCCAGCGTCCTTCGGAGGTTTGTGCTACTTGTGTCTGAATCGTTTTTTCGAGTGGATATTGATTGTTCTCGTCTTGATTTTCTTCTTTTTTTGTATTGAGTTGTTCGTGCCAAGCGGGGTAAATATTGCCAAGCCAATGATTAAATCTTAGTTTTACTTGGTTTTTTCGAATAATTGTAGGCGGCAAATAGTATGGGTTTGCTACTTTTCCATCGGGTGTGTAAATAAACGGATGAGAATTTAAGCAAAGCATTAATTGCTCGTCAAGCAATATTGATTCGTTATACAAGCAAATAATAGTTATAGGTGTTTTTTCGAGAAATAGCTGAAATGCTTCGTGTAATTCTCGCAAATAAATATCACCTGAAGGTGTCCGTACTGCCCAAGTCATTTCGAGAAAAATCACTAAATCATGGGTTGGAAACACCTTGATTTTGTATGACAACGCTTCAATGACAGGTTTGGCTCGAACTACTTGCTCTCTAAGAAAAAAATCATGCGTACTGAGTATTTCAATTGAATTAGTAAGATTCTCTTCAAGATTTAACTTCGATTTTGCTTCCGAAATGCTATGTTCATCAACAACATAAATGGAGTTTTGGAATTTTTTAAAGTGTATTTTTTACCTCCTTCCAAAGTTCAGATTTATTATTGAAGAAATATCCGATGTAGTTTTTTTGTTGTAAGTCCATTCAGCTAATCTATAAAGATGGACTAATTTAGAGTATTTATTTCCTCGTTTCCTAATATTTATTGCAAAATAAGAATAGATGAGTAGGGGTTTACTGAAAAAACAACTTTTTAGGCAAAAAAAAAGACAGCCAAGAAGCCGCCTATTTTTTATCTAACCTAAACTAATAGAACTGATAGTTTGGTTGATGAATATTTTTTTAAAACTAAATATTTTATTCTACAAATCCAACACCTACGGTGCCATTGCTACTTTCATCTATTAAAATAAATGAACCGTTAGCAGGATTCTCTTCGTATTTATCTGCAAAAACCGGACTGGCTGTTTTCAGTGAAATCCAACCGATTTCGTTCAATTTCAAACCTCCATCTACGGGAGCTTCATTGCTCAACGACATATTTTTGATGTCGATAACCGAACTGATATTTGTAATCTTTGCTTTTACTCGGTTGATGCCGTGTTGAAGCAAATAAGTTTTGCCAACTGTAAGCATTTGGCTATCGAGCCAGCAAATCTTCGCACTAAGTTCTTTGCGAGATTCTGGTTGCTCACCTACTTTTACGAGCATATTTCCACGACTTACATCAATATTATCTTCGAGCGTAATCACAACAGATTCTTTGGCATTACCCGATTCTAATTGAGTTCCAAACTTCTCGATAGTTTTGATTTTACTAATTTGTCCGCTTGGAAGTGCCTCAACCAAATCTCCGACTAAGAATGTTCCGCTGGCAATTTTTCCTGCATAACCTCTATAATCGTGATATTCTTCAGTTTTTGGTCTCACAACGTGTTGCACTGGGAAACGAGCTTGAATAGTGCTGAGTTCTGAGTTTTGAGTGCTGAATTTTTCTAAACTATCAAGTAAAGTTGCTCCATCGTACCACGGTGTTTCTTCCGATTTACGCACCAAATTTTCGCCGTAAAGTGAAGAAATTGGAATAAATTGAAGTGTCTGACCTTTAAAACTTACTTGCTCTGCAATGCCCAACAATTCAGCTTTGATGGCTTCAAATTTTTCTTGGCTATACGCAACCAAATCCATTTTGTTAACCGCCACAATAATATTCTTAATGCGAAGCATCGAAGAAATATAAAAGTGACGTTTTGTTTGCTCAACTACGCCATTACGAGCATCAATCAAGATAATCGAAACCGAAGTGTTTGATGCACCCGTAACCATATTTCGAGTATATTCAAAGTGACCAGGCGTATCGGCAATGATGTATTTGCGATGCGGCGTGCTGAAATAAATATGAGCGACATCAATCGTAATTCCTTGTTCACGCTCGGCAATTAAGCCATCAGTCAAGAGCGATAAATCGAGAAAATCAAGGCCTTTACGCTTTGAAGCTGACTCAAGAGCTTCTATTTTATCTTGTGTAATTGAGTTTGTTTCGTAAAGCAAGCGTCCGATAAGTGTACTTTTACCATCATCAACTGAGCCTGCTGTTGCAATTCTAAGTATGTCCATTTTATTGAGTTCTGAGTGTAGAGTTTTGAGTTCTGAGTTGAGGTTTCTGAGAAAAACTAACTCAGAACTATCAAAAATATCCCGCTTGTTTACGTTTTTCCATGGCTGCTTCTGAGCGTTTGTCGTCAATTCTGGCTCCACGCTCCGAAATTTGTGCCGAAAGAATCTCACCGATTACATCATCTAAATTGTCTGCCGTTGATAAAACCGCAGCCGTACAAGTCATATCACCAACCGTGCGGAAACGTACTTGAGTTTTGTAAGGAACTTCGTCTTCTGACTTGTTGATAAATTCAGAATCCGCCCAAATCATACCATCTCGCTCAAATACATCACGCTCGTGTGTAAAATAGATTGATGGAATTCTTAATTCTTCTTCTTTAATATAATTCCACACATCCAACTCAGTCCAGTTTGAAATTGGGAAAACTCTCACGTTTTCGCCCAATTCAATTTTGCCATTGAGCATATCGAACAATTCTGGACGTTGTTTTTTTGCATTCCACTGACCGAAATCGTCACGAACAGAAAAAATACGCTCTTTTGCACGGGCTTTTTCTTCGTCACGTCTTGCACCACCAATACATGCATCAAACTTAAATTCTTCGATTGCATCTAAAAGCGTTACGGTTTGCAAAGCATTTCGGCTGGCATATTTACCTGTTTCTTCTTTCACTTTTCCTTGTTTGATTGAATCTGCCACGTAACGCACGTGAAGTTCTAATCCAAGTTTATTTACCAACCAGTCACGGTATTCAATCGTTTCTGGGAAATTATGTCCCGTATCAACGTGGAGAAGGGCAAAAGGAATTTTTCCTGGGTAAAAGGCCTTTTGGGCAAGTCTTACCACCGTAATCGAATCTTTTCCACCCGAAAATAAAATAGCTGGTTTCTCAAACTGAGAGGCTACTTCACGCAAAATATAGATAGCTTCATCTTCCAATTCTCTCGGAAATGAACTATCATTTGCTTGATAAACCGTTGTTTTTTCTGAAAGCGAACTCATTCAATAAGTATTTGTTAATTGTAAATTTGGCTTTTATTAAAGATATAAATTAATAATATGATGCCAAACGCCTAAAATTTCTTTTAAATTGGTATATATTTTATTATCCAAGTAGAACATATTGTTTTCTAAACGAATAAATTGCCAGTCAGTTCCTGTGGTAGCACAACCATAAATAAAGGGAATGTCTTTGCCTTCTATTTCATTAAAAAGTTTTGCTCCATACATTTGTGCCGCACATTGAGCAAGTCCCCATTCCATATCCTCATCTTTAGCTTCAGCTAACGAAATAATCGGAGCTTCAATGTATGGCTTGGGAGGTTGGAGTGCAAAGAAAAAATCACATTCTCCAGCCAAATCTTGCGATGAATCTACATCAATGCTTTCTCCCGAAAAAAATGATAATTGTTTGGGGTATTTCTTAGCAATTTCGGCTAAAACTGGAGAAATAATTCGTTCAGCTTTTGATTTTTCGTTGGTTAATGGAATAAACTCAACCATTGAAAGAGTTTCGAGAAGCCATGCTGATGGTTCAGTTTCTTGTACATTGTTAAAAAGACGAACCATTTGCAAGTCAAGATTGAACTTCTTGACTACCGTTTTTATTTTCTTGAAATTGCTATATCCCATGAGTATATCATTTAAGATCACAAAGATACAGTTTTTTTAGCTATTATTTAGGAAGCATGCAATCCGCACTCTTTTTTTGATTCTTCCCACCACCAACGGCCAGCTCTTGGGTGTTCGTCAGGGCCGATGGCTCTTGTGCAAGGCTGACAACCAATACTGATAAAACCTTTGCGGTGAAGTGGATTATCAGGTACTTTGTTTTCGGCAATGTATTTCAATACATCTTCGTAAGTCCAATGAATCAATGGGTTGAATTTCCAAACTTTATTTCCTTCGTCCCATTCCCAAATCTTCATATCATTGCGGTTTTCCGATTGTTCAGCACGTAAACCTGTTATCCAAACTTCTGCACCCGCCAACGCTCTTTTCAATGGCTCAATTTTACGAATAAAGCAGCATTCTTTACGATTTTCAACCGATTCATAAAAACTGTTTGCTCCTTTTTGCGTAACAAGTTGCTGAACTTTTTCGGTATTTGGATAATATACTTCGATATTTTTCTTGTAACGAGAGCGAGTTCGGTCAATTAACTCGTATGTTTCTTGAAAAAGACGACCAGTATCCAACGAGAAAACTTTTATATCGAGGTTATTCTTGAAAATAGCATCGGTAATCACTTGGTCTTCTTGACCGAGTGAGGTTGAGAAAACTACTTTTGAAGGGTATTTTTCGGCTAAAAAAGTAAGACTTTCTGCTAAAGAATATTTTTCTAAAATTTCTATCATAATTAATGCTACTTAAAACCAAGCTTTCGCTAAATTCCAGATATTTAAGAGTACAACCAAAACTCCAACCGAAATCATAATGGTTTTTGGTTTAAATAATTTTACCAAAAATGCACCCAATGGAGCTGCAAAAACACCACCAATAATTAAACCAGCGATTGCTTGCCATGCCTGAATATCAATGAATAGCATGAAAACACCTGTACTAAAAAATGACACAAAAAACTCTGCTGTATTTACAGTTCCGATTGCTTCTTTTGGGGCATTTCCTTTGCTGATTAGGTTTGACGTAACCAAAGGCCCCCAGCCACCACCGCCAACTGAATCAAGAAAACCACCAAAAAGACCGAGTAAACCTAAATTTTTGTTTTGTGGCTCGGTAGGGCGAGTTTTGAACGCTTTAGAAATAATGATACTTCCCAATACAATCATGTAGATAGAAATATAGGGTTTTATCATTTTCCCATCAAAAACATCAGAAATTAGATATGCTCCAAGCATTGCTCCAACGACACCCGTCAAAACGATTCTAAAAAATAGTTTTTTATCAATGTTTCCAAAATAAATATGCGACAAGCCCGAAACCCCAGTTGTAAAAACTTCGGCGGTGTGAACACTCGCAGTAGCATACGCAGGTGGAACTCCAAGACCCAAGAGCATTGAGGTACACGAAGCACCGTACGCCATTCCTAAAGCACCATCAACTAATTGTGCCAAAAATCCTATGCCTATATAGTATAATAATACGGTGTCAAAATTGAAAGAAATTCCACTTATTCCAGTCGAAATTCTGTAAATCAGAATACCGAGAAGCGAAATCTTCATGAAAATCATGGCATAAGCAATGAATTTCATTTGAATGTTTTCGCTTAATGCGATTGCAATTCGTTTCATAAATTTTAAAAATTACGCAATTTCAAGTGTTGATTTGAGCGTTTCACGAACAAGGATTGCTTGTTTTAAGAATTCTTCCGAAGTCGAAATGAAATCGACCGCAAAATCTTTACTTGGCTCATTTTTATTGATTTGTAAGATTTGCTCTTTAATATTTCCGCCAAATTCGTCTGCAAAATGTTTGTCAAATTCGCTGATAATTGCGTGTTGCGAGCTGCAACTTACATTTTTATCAAGCAATAAAGCTTTGGCTGTATTTACTTGTGATTGGTACGCATAATAGATAGCATCTGCAAAACGATTTTCGTTGAAAGCCTCTTTTGCCCACTCAATTTTTTCTTCTGATTCGTAGAAAAGCGTCGCAACTAAGTCAATGATTACACTTGCACACTCGCCAACTCCGATTTCAGTTTGGAAAATTTCGTCACGTCCCCAGTCAACAAAATCGGTATCAACCAATGTTGTCAAATCTGCCAATGGTTTCAATAAAGTATAAAAATATTTTTCTCCTTGACGGTCATAATAATCATTGAAATATTCGCCTTCTTGTCCGTTAGTTTCGTAGTCGTTTAATACTGTACGTAGCAATTGTGGACCTCTTTTGCTCGGTACTTTGATTACTTTGTCGGCAATACGTCCACCACCGTTACCAGTTGTTCCACCACCCAATAAAACTTGTAGGGCTGGTAAGACTTTTCCTGCTGATTTCAACGAACTTCCATGAAAACCAATGTGAGCCATGCTGTGCTGACCACAAGCATTCATACAGCCCGAAATCTTGATTTGCATGTTATTTTCCTCAATTAATTCAGGAAAATCTTCTTTCATTACCTTTTCTAATTCAAGAGAAATACTGGTGCTATCAGAAATAGCTAAGTTGCAGGTATCAGTACCAGGGCAGGCCGTTATGTTTACTATACTATTTGCACCAGGTGCAGCTAAGTTATGTTCACTCAAAATCTCAAATACTGTGGTAAGGTTTTCAGCTTTAACGAAACGAAGCAATAAACCTTGATTTACAGTTACACGAACATCATCCGCTACTAAACCAGCAAGTTTTTCGATTAAGCTACGTGAAACTGTGCTTGAGATATTTCCCAAAGGAACTCTCACAAAAACACCGTAATAACCAGCTTGTTTTTGTGCAAAAGCATTGGTTTTGAACCAATTCTTGAAGAGTTCTGAGTTTTGAGTTCTGAGTTCTGAGTCAATTCCAGCTTCAGATTCAGATTTTTCGGTATTGATTTTAAAAGTTTTTACTTTCAGCGAAAGTTTCTCTTCTTCCACTAATTGCATGAAAGCCTCGAAACCAATTTTTGCAATTAAGAATTTTAAACGTGCTTTATGACGAGAATTTCTTTCTCCATGACGGTCGAATACTCTTAAAACTGCTTCAATAAAAGGAATTATTGCATCTTCTTCGATGAATTCATAAGCCAAATGTGCTAATTGTGGTTGAGCTCCTAAGCCACCACCGAGCATTACTTTAAAGCCACGAACGCCATCTACAACTTTCGGAATAAACCCTAAATCGTGCATGTAGCTGAGAGCAGTATCATCATCTGTGTTTGAGAATGACATTTTGAATTTACGTCCCATTTCTTGACAAACTGGGTTGCGTAGGAAGTATTCAAAAGTAGCGTGAACGTAAGGGGTTATGTCAAAAGGCTCATTTGGGTCGATGCCCGCAGTAGGAGAGCCAGTTATATTTCTTACAGTATTTCCGCAAGCCTCACGTAATGTGATATTATCTTCTTCAAGTTTAGACCAAAGTTCGGGAGTTCTGTCAAGGCTTACAAAGTGAATTTGTACATCTTGACGAGTTGTAAAGTGAAGATTTCCAGTAGAATATTCATCTGAAACATCCGCTATTTTTTTCCATTGATTGAGGGTCATTTTACCATAAGGTAATTTGATTCTAATCATCTGTACGCCTTGTTGGCGTTGACCATAGACACCACGAGCAAGTCTTAGGCTGCGAAATTTTTCTTCATGAATTTTACCTTCACGAAACATTCTAATTTTACGCTCTAAATCTATAATGTCTTTCTCGACTAAAGGATTCTCTAACTCAGTACGAAAGCTTTGCATATTCTATATATATGTTTTAATTTACAAATATATATTAAGTCTATGATAATCATAGACTTAATGGGTATTTATTTTTAAATATTATTGTATTAGTACAATTTTATCGAAAATTTGTCTAAAAATAGAGGTGGAACAAGTTTCTAACTTGTTCGTCGGGTGAGTAAGCAAGTTGGAAACTTGCTCTACAATTTTAAATTTTGTAGGTTTTTCCTTCTTCAGCTAAAAAGGTATTTTCAAAAACTTCTTGAGCTTCCGAGATATGCGTATCAAGAGATTTATAACGAGACGAATAATGCCCAATGATTAATTGTTTAGCATTGGTTTTTTGAGCAATCATGGCTGCTTGACGAGCCGTAGAATGATTGGTTTGTTCGGCTCTTTTTAGTTCAGAATCAGTAAATGTTGCTTCGTGATAAATACCATCAATATTTTGTAACTGATTGATTTTTAATTCATTATAGGCAGTGTCTGAGCAATAAGCAAATGATTTGGATGTACCTCCTGCAATTGTATAGTCTTCGTTTTTATAACTAATTCCGCTTAATTCATCGTAAATATCAAGTCCATCTTTGAGCATTTTCAGGTACGGAATAGGGAAGTTTGCAGGAAGGTTTTCGGCAACAATCTTTCGTTTACAGGCTTTTGAGCGAAACAAAAAACCACAACACGGAATACGGTGATGAAGAGGAATTGTTTCAACTGTTACTAAATTAGTTTCGAGTAAATGAAACGCATTTTCTGTATCGGTTTCTACGAAATTGATTTTATAGTGTAGGCGTGTATCTGAATGTTTGAACTGAGTGGTTAGAATTTCATCGAGCCCACGTGGGGCAAAAATCGTTAGGTCTTCTTTGCGTTGGTTCATACTCCAGCTTGAAAGTAAACCAACCAAACCAAAATAGTGGTCGCCGTGGAGGTGACTGATAAAAATATGTCGAATTCTGGAAGATTTGACTTTTTGTTCAAGCAAACGATACTGTGTACCTTCCCCACAATCAATCAAAAAAGATTCATTTTCGATTGATAACAAAAAAGCTGAGGGATGTCTATTTACAACAGGAGTCGCCGAGCCAGTACCTAAAACTAAAAAATCAAAATTCATATATTGGTCGATAGTCCACAGACAACGGACGATAGTGTTAGAATAAAACTTGCCTCTGTCGTCTGTTGACAGTTGACTGTGGACTTAAAATATTTAGAATTTGCCTTCCGTAAAACCATTGTCTTCACCTAAATCGAATTCATCGTCGTTTTCTTCACGGAAATCGTTTTCCAGATCGTTCATAAATACGGCGTCGATTCCTTCATCAGTGGTTGGGAGCAATACAATTTCAGGTATTTTTTCGCCATCAATTAGGTCAAGAATATCGTCATCTTTCGTGCAAACAATAAACAAACCTTGTTCGGTACGACATACACGAGTGGCTTTTCTTAGGAGTGAAAGACCCGATTCGTCTATTTCTAAAACTTTCGAGAAGTCAACAATCATATTTGTCAATCCTTCACGATATAAAACGACAATCTGTTTTTCAATTTCGGCAGTAATTGATTTATCGAATTTGCTCTCATTTAATTGGATAAGAGCGTAGTGTTCGGTTTTCTCAATTGAATAACTCATAAGTGATGATAGCTTTTAATTTTTGCAAATTTAAGTCAAAAATTTATTTTTAACGGTTGAATCAAGCTTTATTTCGTTAATTTTTGGCAGAATGAAGTATTTATGCAGTAAATTTATCAATAATCAGATCCACCAAATTATTTACAGAACGAATTCTTTGGGCAATTGTTTTCCCGATAGTTTGTTTATTGGGAGCTTCCAGACCATAAGAGGGTATAATTTTAGATAGTTTTTTATAAGAGTATTTACTCAATTTTTCTTTATAATCAGCCGGGAAATTTCTATCTCGATAATTAATTGTGTAAAGTTTTGAGGCTGATTTTAGTTGCGAAATATTGCGTTCTGGTAAATTCCAATCACCCACATTGATGCCCGCCTCTTTCAGAATATGAACCCCATCATAGATGGCAGGCACATGTTCGAGCCAAAGTTGGTCAGCATTTAAGCCTTTACACATATTCTTAAAGCCTTTAGTTCTGGTATTTTCGCCCCACCATTTCAGAAACTTAACCGTCTCCTTGGTTTTCTTGAAACCTATAAAACCCGAATGATAGATTCCCGAATTTAAGGTTTGCTTTTCATCGGGGTGAACATTGGCAAATAGTAATTGTGGAGTCAGTATAATACTTGAATGCCCAAGAATGTCAGAAATAAATGAAATAGATTGAAAAATAACCGAAGTACAATCAATAAAAACTAATTTCTCAGTTTTTTGTAAGAAATATTCGGCAAAAAAAGGCTTGCAATCTGCCAAGAGTTCATCGTGCGTATAGCACTCAGACATTTTTTCAAAACCTTTGATATTCAATAAATTAACATCAATAATAGGGTAGGGTGATTGAAAATCTGTCGGAATATTAGATTGATTATCCACCAAACCAATTTGAAAATCATAGTTCGGATTATGAGTTTTCAAAGAATCTCCCAAAACTATCGCATTAGGAAGTTGATTAATCGAACAGACAGTAAATATTAGCATCTTTGATTTAAACTTTTAACAATAAACGATTAGTTTTTATTTGCTCGATTACCTCTTCAACAGTAATATCGGCACTTGGACCTGTCTCATTTCTAATGATAATTGCATTTTTTCCTGACTTGTAAGTTCCCGAGTAAGGAATGTGATTAATAAAATTTGCGAGTTTACCAATCATAATTACGCCAAAAGTACCAACTGCATTCGCTAAATGAGCGGGACCACTATCAATTCCAACAAACAATTTTGCTCGGCGAATAACCTCGGCTGTTTCGAGTAAACTAAGTTTTCCGCATAAATTGATATATTTTTTCGAATCGATTTTTAGGTCACTCGTTAATCCAATTTCAATAATATTTAGGTCTGTATTTTCGATGAAATAATTGATAAATTTTTCCCATTTTTTGTTGTCCCAATTTCGACTATTTTGTGCTGACTGACAATGTACTATGATAAATTTGGGTGGTAATGATAAGGTCTCAATTTTGTTGATTTCTTTGTTTGAAATAAAAAGTTGCGGTTGTTGGTCAGTGACAGGAAAACCTGCAATTTTTTGTTGAACATTTAATAAATTACCCTGAAAATAGTAATTATGAATCGTGATGTCTTTTGAGTCAGCTACTGGATTTTCAACGTAAACATTGCATATTTCACAATGGCTATTATTTCTAAATTGTAGGTTATATATTTTATCAAAAATGCCCGAATTTATCAATAAGAGACGATGATTTGGACAAAAATCATCAATTATCATATCAATATTGGGATTATAGGCCAATAGTTCTTTGAAAACTGGCTTAATAATCCAAAGTAGTATATCGTTTGGATGAGCTTCTCTGATTTGTCGGAGAAGTGGTTCGCTTGCCACAATATCGCCAAACTGCTGTGTCAGAATAATGGCAGTGATATTTTTGGATGAGCGTTTTTTTAGGATAAAAATTTTGCAATAATCACTAAAAAAATGAATGTAAACCTTAAATATATGGGTGTATTTTTTAAATCTGTGCAGCCAAAGTGCTATGAAATTTTGCATATATAATCAAGATTCAAATACTTGTGCTAATTTTTCAAGAGGCATTTTTAAGTATTTTCTGACTCGTAAATACCGTTTTATCCTTTTGGGTTTTACATAATCACATTTGAAATTTTTCCAGTAAAGTTCATTATTATTCAAAAGTTGATTTTTGTATAATTCAAAGAGCGGAACAATATCAGTGCGATGTTCAAAATCAATCCTGTTTTGATACTTGGATACTTCATTTGGTTTAGCGATCAAATATCCGCTATAATGGAAAAACTGTAAAGGGATTTTTTCGTTAATAAACCATTTCCCTTCAATTATTGAACAAACTCTTTCGTGTAAATTCCAATAGGCTACATTATTGCCTAAATGTTTGTCAATCAGTACTTTATCGAAGAAAACAGGGAAGAATTCTGCCCAATGTTGGTCAACGAAAAGCCCATTGCAAAGATCGATAACACATTCTTTATAAAGTTTTGCACACCACCAATTTATCATTTTTTCTGCACTTTCCGAACGTCTGATTGCCACAAAACCAAAGTTGAAAACACCAGTATTTACAACATCTTCTTCGTTTTGCCACTTATCGTCATAATATGGAGTCGTGATGTGTGGAGTAACAACAATATTATATTTTTCTAAGTTATTTTCTAAATGTGTGAGTTTATCAAAAACAATAATATCGGGGTCGAAATAAACAATATTTGTAATTTCTGGTCGATTCTTTAGAAAATAATCAAAATAATAGGGTTTTACTGCGGTGTTTAGTTCGGTAATATCGTAACGGTCGCACATTCCCTCAAAGTCAGGAATATTGATTTTGTTAACTTCAAGTAATTGATAATCAGGTAGTTTTGATTTGTCAATATCTTTGGTTTCGAGTTTATCGACCAAACCAATAATATATTCAAAGCCAGGATTTTGCTCACGCAAAGAGTCCCCAAGTGTGTGAGCTTGGGCTAAATAGTTGACCGAACAAAGTGTAAAAACAAGTGTCATATATTTTGGTGCGAATCGGGCGGCGACCGCTTCCAGTTCGCTGAAAAATCAAGGAATTTTAGAAAAAGGCATTAAAAAACTCAGAGAGCCGCAAGCAAACTTTCAATTTTTAAAACTGAATTTTCAAAACTGTATTTATTCAAAACTTTATCTTTGGCTTTTTGTCCAAGTTGCTTTGCATAAGATTGATTGAGGAAAAGCTTAACTATACTCGAAGCCATCGAAAAAGTATTCAAGTATGGAATAATTATTCCAGCATCTTCTTCAATAAACTCACTGCAACCCCCAGTCTTATCAAAGCCAATCATTGTTTTTTGAGCTAAAGCAGCTTCAAGCATCACGAGTGGAAAGGGGTCTTCTCTTGACACAATTGTAAAAATATCAAGGCAATTGATCAATTCTATAGCATCAGGTGTTTGTTCGATAAAGGTAATTTTATCACCGATACCCATTTTTGCAATATCGTACGAAATTTGTTCGTAATAGTCACCTTCTTTTTTTACACCAATCCAAACAAAGTGACAATT
Organism: Emticicia sp. W12TSBA100-4; assembly: GCF_040253585.1. Taxonomy (NCBI): domain Bacteria; kingdom Pseudomonadati; phylum Bacteroidota; class Cytophagia; order Cytophagales; family Leadbetterellaceae; genus Emticicia; species Emticicia sp. W12TSBA100-4. The sequence goes on along the minus strand of NZ_JBELAU010000011.1, from coordinate 101,695 downwards.
TTCGTTGCTTGTATTTAGGATTTGATTGATTACCTGCAAAAAAACATCAATACCTTTACGCCATTCAGCATTACCGCAACCACCAATTAAGAAACCCGTTTTTGGAAGGTTATATTTTGCTTTAATTGATTGATTATCTGTTGATTCAATCCTGTTTAGAATGCTTTCATTATCAACAAAAGAATGGATAACTTCAGTTTTTTGTGCAGAAACTCCATGATTGTCGATGATATTTTCAGCTACTGCTTTTGAACAAGCGATGATTTTTGTTGCGTGTTTAAACAAAAAATCTCTGTCTGTTTTTTGCGAATAAAGCTGAATTGAAAACTCTAATTCATGAATATGTGCCAACAAAGGTGCGTCAACATACTCAGTAAGTTTTGGTAAGACATGTGCCGAGGCAATAGTATTGGCATAGATAAAATCAAAATTAGCATTTTTGAGTCTTTCTAAAAGTTGTTGCGTTACATCTTTTTCGTTTTGACTTTTTACGAGCTTCGAAAGTGCTTTTTTAATGCCTTTTTGTTGAGGATTAGCATTTGGCCAAAAATGGTTGGGACAAATTTCTAAAAAATCATTTTCCAAAACTCCACCACCAAGCAATAAAAGTTGCATTTCTACACCTTTTTGCTTTAAAAATCTCATTATGTTCAGCAAAAAAAGTTGAGCTCCAGCTCTGTTTGCATCGTGGCTAACAAATAATATTTTCATTAGTTGGCAGTGGTTAAAACTTTTTTCTCAATAAGCATAATCAATATGTGAATGACCTTAATATGAATTTCTTGAATGCGGTCAGCATAGCCAAAGTGAGGTACTCTTATTTCTACATCGGCCAATCCTGCCAGTTTTCCACCATCTTTCCCAGAAAAAATCACTACTTTCATTCCTTTTTCACGAGCCGCTTGGGTAGCGTTGATGATATTTTTTGAGTTGCCACTGGTGCTAATTCCAAGAAGAACATCTCCAGTATTGCCCAACCCTTCAATAAATCTTGAAAAAATATAATCAAAGCCATAATCATTTCCTACGCAAGAAATATGGCTTGGATCAGAAATGGCAATTGCCGCCAATGATTTACGGTTATCTCGGTAGCGTCCAGAAAGTTCTTCAGCAAAATGCATGGCATCGCAATGCGAACCACCATTGCCACAAGAAATAATTTTATTGCCATTCTTGATAGCATTCGCCATTAAATCCGCTACCTTTTCAATATTTTTAATATTTTCTTCAGAGCTAATAAAATCATTTAGTACTTTTTGTGCTTCTTGTAGCTCCGCTAAAATTTCGTTATAATTATCCATATTATTAATCAAAAATTGAATCCCACTTGCTAATTTGATTTTGAATATCAAAAGTTAAAGCTCTATTTTTTAGTTTTTCTTTGTCAATAACCATTGTTTTGTTTTGAATTTCTATCATGGCTTCTGCCAAATCTTTTGGGTTAAAGCTATCAATACTTTTACCCATTCCTTCCTGTACAAATTCAGAAATACCGCCCGAATTATAGCCAACAATTGGTTTTTCGAGATAAGCCGCTTCCATCATAACGAGTGGAAAAGGATCTTCTTTAGCAGTTAGTACAAATCCATTAGCAATATTTAGATAATCGTAGTATTCATCTGATTTTTCGCCAATTTCGATGAAATTTAGCTTTTCGAGCTTAGTTCTTTGGCGAATATAATGTAAAACTCCTGTTTGTTTTACGCTTCCGAGCCAAGCAATATAGGTATTTGCAGGTAAAAACTCAAATAAATCACAAACGGTATCATAACCTTTCCGAAGATTCATTGAGCCTGACATTACCCAAACAAAAGCATCGGCTGGAATATTGAGTTTCTTACGAATAGTTTCGCCACCAATTTTTAGTGTAATTGTTTGAGTATCAATGAATGAGTGGAGTAGGAGTGTATTTTTATAACCCATTTCCTTCACTCGTTTTTCGACAATCGAGGAACAACATATAATTCGATCGGCATTATCGAACTGAAACTTAAAATCTTCGTAACGAATTTCGTCATAAATACTTACTAATTCGTGTACATGCAGGTCGTAAGGAACGTTAAGTTTTGATGCCAGTCGGGCAAATTGGGGCATCGTTAGGGTATTCAGATACCAACGGTCTGCTTTAATTTGCTTTTGAATATTGATTAATTTCTTTTCTTCGGGTGTGATTTTGAAGATTTTGTAATAGATTCCTTCGTAAATTTGATAAACAAATCCACGTCTGGTTGTATGCACAAAAGTTTGGTCAGCCGTTGAATGATTTGCAAATAATTCACCATTTTGACGAGTATAAATGGCCGTTTTTATCTTTCCCGAAAGGCGTTTTAGTAAATACCATAATAGCATTTCTGAACCTGTACGTCCGCCAGTAGGTGTGATAAAAAGAACTAATTTTTTACTCATTTGATAATGGTTATTGGTTTACAGGTTATTAGGAAATTCGTTATTTGTTACTGGGAAATTTGTTATTTATTGCTGGCTATTGGGAAAATGGTAGATGTTTTTTGACAAATAACCAATGAACCAGTACCAAATCACCAATATCAAAGTTTATAAAACGTTGGCTTTTTTAGCAAAATATTCCAAAAATATTTCGAGAAAACACCAATCATTTTGGCGAATTTCTTCTGATTTTTGAGCTCTGAAAACGGATTTTTCAAGCTAATTAAATTTGAGACGATTTTCATCAAATAAAATGTAGGTATCCAAAGCCAATAATGAAGCATTAATAGAAAATAATGCAATGCTCCGAATTGTTTGCGAATCCAAACTAAATTTGAAAGTTGAATCTGGTGGTCGAAACGATTAAAGTAAGTATAATTTTGAGCTTCCTCATAGCGTTCGGGTTTGCTTCCCCATTCTTCATGAATGATATTACAACCTTTAAAAACCAATAATTTTCCGAGTTTTCCGAGTCTATATCCCCATTCGGTATCTTCACCGTACAAGAAAAACTCCTCGTCAAGTCCACCAGTTTTTTCAAAACCTTCTCTCCTTACCATCAAAAAAGCCGCCGCAATATAATCTACCTGTTCAGGGTCTTGGTATTGGGTTTGATGAATAAATGAATTTAGAAAATTACGTAGTTTTGGTGGTACTATCCAAAAATCACGACGAAAAGTAAATGTATGATAAAATGTGCGAGGACTTAAATCTGGATAAACTTGGTAAGCTCCACCAGCAATGGCATCGGGGCGAGCGTCGAGTTTGGCGGCACAAATGTCAATTACAGGTTCGTATAATTTAGTATCAGAGTTTAAAAGTAGGAGATATTTCCCCTTTGCAATTCGCATTCCTGCATTATTAGCACGAGCAAACCCTGCATTGTAATTCATTGATAACCAAATAGTTTCTGGAAAGAAAGATTTGATATAACCTTCGTCATCACCTTTTGAGGCATTATCAACCACAATTACTTCGTAGCTTACTTGGTTAGTAAATTGCTTAATTGTTTTGATACATTCAACAATTAATTCAGGCGTACGATAATTGACAATTATGATAGAAACAGTTACCAAATGAAACTCAGATTTAGGTGTAACTCAAAGATTTTCGTTGATGATGCTTGCAATGCGTTCGACATCTTCTAAAGCCAAATCATAATAAAGTGGCAAAGATAACGCTCTTTGGGCAATGTTTTCCGAAATAGGGCAAGGATTATAGAAATCTAAGTAAGGCAATTGGTTGAGAGATGGGTAAAAATATCTTCTTGGAGTTATATTCTCTTTTTTTAGAGCCTCAGTAAGTTCTAAAAGTTTTGCTTCTGATTCTAAAATGACAGGGTAGTAAGCATAATTATATTCAAAACCTTCAATATCATTGGTTGGACGACTCAATTTTTTCCAATTCAATAAAGCGTCGTATTTTTCTGAAACTACTCTACGATTATTTATTATATCGGTTACTTTTGGAAGGTTACAAAGCCCCATTGCTGCATGAAACTCTGAGTTTTTTCCGTTGATGCCCATCGTGTAATAGTCATCGTTTTTGTGGCCAAAACTGCGATAAAGCTCCAGTTTATTATTTAGTTCAGTATTATTAGTTACAATGCAACCTCCTTCGATGCTATGAAATACCTTGGTTGCGTGAAAACTACAGGTTGAAATATCACCAAAAGAAAGCACAGATTTTCCTTTATAAATTGCTCCAAATCCGTGAGCACCATCGTAAATGACTTTCAGATTATGTTTTTTTGCAATTTCTTCAATTTTCTCAACATCACATGGGCGACCATATACATGCGTAGCCATGATTGCTGATGTTTTTTCTGTAATGGCTGCTTCAATTAAGTCGGCATTGATGTTGAATGTTTTAGGTTCTATATCAACAAAAACTGGTTGCAGATTTTCCCACAATATAGAAGTGGTTGTAGCACAATAGGAAAATGGCGTAGTGATGATTTCACCAGTCAGGTTCAGTGCCTTGAGAGCAATCTGAATCGCAATTGTTCCATTTCCTACAAAAAGTAGATTTTCAACGTTTAAATACTCTTTTAGTTGTCCTTCCAACTTTCTAACTAAAGGTCCATTATTGGTCAGCCATGTATTTTCCCAAATACCTTTGATAATTTCTTGGTATTCTTCAATCGGAGGTAAAAAAGATTTTGTTACGTTTATAGCCACTTTTTTAATTATAAATTATCAACTATCAATTTTTAAATCAATCCATCAACTTTCCAAGTTTGGACCGGAATATTGATTGGACGTACAGCTCCTGGCCATTTCCCGTACCAGTTTGTGCCTTCTCGCCAATCGGCTACGTCGAAACTGATTGCATCTTCCATGAAATAAATCGGGTCGGCAGTATCTTTTACAATCATGATTGAAATGTAGTAAGACCCATCATTTAAGAAATTAGCAGGAATTTCGAGCATTCCTTTAATTAGGCCTTTTGTAAATGTTTTTGCTTGGCTACCTACATTAAAAACACATTCACCTGTCATATTGTATAAAAATATACTCAAATTTAAGTGTGCTGATTCGAGCATATTCCAAAACTCAATATTTACCTTTAATGGTGTGCGAACATCAATATTTTTACTACCATTGACAAATTCTGGTACAACCTCAATATTTTTGATTCTTACCTGATCAGTTCCTGGAGCTTCTTCTGGCGTTTCCCAATTTTGTTGCAGTTGGAATTTTGAAATACTTGTCATATAGTCATGTAATACTTCACCAACTTCACCATATTTGACCAAATTGCCTTTTTGTAAGAATGCTGCTTTATTGCAAAGTCCTTGAATGGCCGTTGCGTTATGACTTACAAATAAAATGGTTCGTCCGCTGCTCGAAACGTCTTTCATTTTGCCGAGACATTTCTTTTGAAATTCGGAATCACCAACTGCCAACACTTCATCAACAATTAAGATTTCGGGTTCGAGGTGAGCAGCAATTGCAAAACCCAAACGCACGTACATTCCTGATGAATAGCGTTTTACGGGTGTGTCTAAGAATTTTTCGATGCCTGCAAAACTCACAATTTCATCGAATTGACTTCTGATTTCTTGCTGTTTCATACCCAAAATAGCACCGTTCAAGAAAATATTCTCACGGCCAGTCAGTTCGGGGTGAAAACCAGTTCCAACTTCCAATAAACTTGCCATTCGGCCATTTACTTTTACTTGCCCGCTGGTAGGTTCGGTAATTCGGCTTAAAATTTTGAGTAAAGTAGATTTTCCTGCACCATTCGAGCCTACGATTCCGATACGGTCTCCTTGCTCAATATCAAAACTAACATTGCGTAAAGCCCAGAAAACTTCTTTTGTTTCTTCTTCGTCTTTTGAAGTGAAAAGTTCGCCAAAAAATCCAGAAACACTTTCTTTTAGATTTTGGTACTTCTTCTTTTTATGACTCAGAATATACTTTTTTGAAATATTTTCAATCGAAATTGCTTTCATCTATTATTTACAAAATAGCCATTCGGAAAATGACCTTTGCGATAATTGTTACAAATTTATTATGTATTGGTTTTTGAAAAACTAATAAAAATCATGTTTTGAAAAATAATTCCCAGACTTGATTTTTACAAATGGTCAACGAATGAATTTTCATTTTTTCTGAAGAACCAAACTGAAAAAACTACTGATAACGTCACAAAAATGAGCATTGGTATAAAGCTTTGCCAGTTGAATTCAGCGAAATCGCCGAGCATACACCATCGCATTCCATCAACTGTACCTGCTACTGGATTGAGGTTATAGATAGGATACCACCACATTGTTTTGTATTCTTCTACTGAATAAGCAACTGGTGAAATAAAGTAGCCAAATTGCACAACGAATGGGATGATTTGCCCAACATCTCGATACTTCACATTTAATGTTGCTGCAAAAAGTCCAGCTCCGAAAGCCCCCAAATAAGCTAATAGTAAAAAGATGGGAGCAAAAATAATATGCCAATTTGGTAAAAACTGGTAGTAAAGGCATACAACAAAAAAGAATGCAATTGCAATTACAGCATCCAACAGACCCACTAAAAGTGAGCTAAATGGTATAATAATTCTTGGGAAATATACCTTAGACACTAAGTTGCCATTTCCGATGATACTATTGCTAATTTGTAATAAACATTGTGAGAAAAAGAGCCAAATAACCACCCCCGGAATTACTACTAATATGTAGGGAATTGAAGTTTCTTGATCAAGTTTGGCAATTTTCCCAAAAGCAAATGCCATAACGAGTGTCGTTAACAAGGTTCTAATCAAAGCCCAAGCTATTCCTAAAACACTTTGTTTGTAGCGAACCATTACATCACGTTTACCAAGAATCCAAAATAATTCTCGTTGACGCCAGACTTCTCTCCAATAATGTAGGGCAGACTTTCCTGCTTTTATTACTACTTCGTCTCTTTCCATTTATTAATAACCTTCAAAAGAGAAGGAAAAACTTATTCTTTTAATATAATTAACACTGATTAGCTAATCAGCTCTTGATATGATTTTCGTATAATGATAAACACCAAACATAAGAAAAAGCCTAATACTGCCCCTGTTTTGGTATTGCCTCCAACGGTGTAAGTGCGTTGTAGAAGTGGTAAGCGAACAGGTTGTAAAACGGTAAAGAGTGGTGTTTGATTGATTAACTGCATCTTTATTTGTTCTACCGCTGCCAATTGTTGATAATATTGAGTAGAAACATAGTTATTACTACGGTTCAACTGCATAGTACGCATCGGTGCAGTTGGGTCAACAGCATTCTGATTCTGAAACTGAGCATTAGCCAATTGTCGGTCAGTTGAACTTAACTTTCCTTCTAATTCCCGTAATCTTGACATTTGAATGTCATAAATTTTTCGGGTCTTTTGCGTTCTTACTTCCCCATAAAATTCTTCAAGGGTTTCTAAAAGCGTTTCTAACCAAACTTTTGTTAAATATTCGCTATTTGTTGTAGCAGATAAAACCATGATTGACCCCATCTTATCAAGTGGTTGAAGTACAGTTTGGGCTTCAAGTTTTTCGTAGATGGTTGACAACATAATGTTCTCGTCCTTAGTAAAATCATTTGGTGACTTGGGTGTAAAACGATATTTAATTGCTTTATAATTAGGTTCGTGAAGCAGATCGCCTCCCCATTCTTTTTTAGCAATATCACTACTATCTTTGTAGAAATTTATGAAGAGTGTTTTCTTTCCACCTATCAGAACTTCTTTCATCAACGCTTTTTCGTAAAGTGTTTTTGATGAGATGACCAAGCCGAAGTTTCCGCCACTAAACAAATCGTTTGAACCCGTGCCACCTCCACCAATGCCAAAAGCACCAGCGAGGCCGCCTAATCCACCTAAACCCATTTGCTGGCCACCACCAGCTTCTAAGTTAAATTGTATCTCTCCTGTGTAATCTGTGTCTTTTAATTCTTTTACATCAAGAAGAATACTAATGAGTGTGCCAAGAGCAATACTTATTAAGAGTAATCGCCATTCGTTCCCAATAAGTTTGAAAACACCAATTACTTTCTTTAGTAAATCTTTTGTGTTTATTTGTTCTTCTTGTATGGTTTGATAGTCTGCCATTTTTATAACTTCTTTATCTCGAAAGATTATTTTGAAATTTGTAAGAGTGTGAAAATTCCAATAAGTGTTGTGATAGTACCAGCAACAGTAGCAAATAAGCCTTGGACTTGAGCAATTTGTTGTTGTGCTGTGGTAGTTTTTTGTGGAATAATTATTTCCGAGCCAGGGGCAACTTTCGGATAAATGTTCACAAATAAAAATCTACGTGTTCTATCTACTGAACCATTGGCATAAAGTATATACGATTTACTTTTTAATGATCTTTTGGTAAATCCTCCAGCATTTGAAATATAGTTGATGAAACTTTTGTCATCCAAAAACTTTACAGTGGTCGGGTATAATACTTCTCCTTGTACACGAACTGTTTCGAGACGCTTTGGAATTCTGATGATATCGCCATCTTGCAAGATCATGTCTACGTTAGAGCCTGGGTTTTGCATGATTTTTGTCAAATCAATACCAATTGATGAGACAGTTGTTGCATTTACATCTTCTACTTCTACTGCTTGATTTCCTCTAACGCTATTGGTGATTTCGTTAATAGCTTTACGACGTTGAGTGATTTCGATTTCACTTAGTTGAATTTGACGAACTAACGTTGCTCCTTCAAGGTAGGCTTGTGGGCTTAGTCCACCAGCTCTTTCAATCAAATCAGAGATCTTTTCAGTTTTACTTTTAATACCGTAGGTAGCAGGAAAAATTACTTCTCCCTGAATTTCTACAAAGGTCTGTTCAACATAGTTAGGTGAGCGACGAACAAAAATTTCGTCAAAAGGATATAAGACAAATTTTGTTCCTGTCTGTTCAACCTTTAGGTCTGAATTTACTGTGAAAGTATAAGTGTCTGAAATTTGAGCGTTTGTTGCAGTAGGGTCAACGTTTCTTTTTCTTCTAACTACTTCGACACGTGCCAATGAAGCAGATTCAGATAAGCCTCCTACTTTTACCAACACGTCTTCGATTGTCATGTTTCTTAAAAATGGAATCTCGATTCCATCTTCGCCTACAGGGTTATTGATTGCCCCTTGGATTCTGACATAAGCTGGTTCTGTTAAATCAAAAATTGAAGGGATTGTAATGACATCTTCACGTTTGAGGGCAATATCGGCTGCTTTTCCTTTAATTATATCGTCATAATTTACTGATATATTTTCAATAATCATATCATCACGCGTACGAATAATGGAGATTCTACCAGTAAGAGCTTCTCCTTTCAGACCCTCGGCAGATTTGATTAATTGTGTAAGTGTTGGGCTACTTTCCAAAGAATACTCACCTGCTCTGAAAATGGCACCATTTACCGAAACCATATTTTCAAATCTTTCCAAAACTCTTTCAATTACAATTGAGTCACCCGATTGCATTTTAAATGTATTGAATTCGTTTTCCATTACATCTAAGAGCTTTCTTTCACGTGTAGTGTTGCGATAAACTTTCAAACGATGGCGGTATGCATAAGGAGCGAAACCTCCAGCATATTCAATGACTTTGTTTATTTTCTCATCTTCTAAAAGTTCAAATAAACCTTCACGTTTTGTATTGCCTTTAACAGCTACTCTTGAAGTATAAGGCAATACTTGAATAATATCTTGGTCTTGTAGAATAATATTATTTTTTGCAAAACCAGTCATCAACAGTTCATAAATATCAAATGTTGTTACTATTCTATTATTTCTGATGACATTAATTTTACGGTAAGTACCTACTTCATTAGGTCCACCGCAAGCATAAAGTGCGTTTTGCACTGTTGATAATGAAGAAAGCGTATATGTACCTGGGGCGATTACTTCACCCGTAACAGTTACTTTAATACTTCTGATATTCCCAAGCGATACATTAAGGAATGTATTAGCAGGGAAGCCTGAATATGGATTTAAACCAATGTATATTTTTGATAAACGGCTTTTTATTTTATCTTTAGCTTGTTCAATAGTAGAACCTGCCAAATAAATTAGACCAACTTTTTCAATTGTAATATAGCCATCTGCTGAAATGATTGGCTTAAACATCGTCTGTGAATATCCGTATATATCAATAATGAGTTGGTCATTTGGCCCTAACACATAATTGCTTGGTGTTGCAATATTGATTGCAGGAGTTGGGTCAAACTTTACTGTATTAAAAAGATTGTAACCAAAAATTCTTCTTCTTAAAGTTGCTTTCGCTGCATCTTGATTAGCCTCTTCTTCACGAATAATCCTAAGTGAATCTTCCTTATTTATTGCCCGTTGGTCGTTTGGAGCAGCTTGTACATTTCTCGCCGCATTTGGGTCATTATTTGGCAATACTCTGTTTTTTGCAGGAAGTGGCATATTGGGCGTTGCTTGGTTTGCATTGCCTGTATTGGTTGGTGTACCAGTTGGTATGTTAGTCGGGATGTTTGTGGGAGTTGCGGCGGGACCAGTAGGAGTGGCAACTGGATTTTGTCCGAATGATTTGCTAAAAATCAGTATAAAAAGCGTAAATTTGAAAAAAAATTGTGAAAAACTGTTCTTGCTTAATTTCATATCAATAACGTTATTTGTCGAATGACTTTCTCTTTTATTATCTTTACAAACGAAAAAGTTATGCAAAGTAACACAAGATTTTTTATTTTGTTGCTGTTTCATATAAAGTATGTATTAAAAAGAACTTTGAGATACAAAGTAAATAATAAAACCCCAAACTACAAAATATTCTAAGAAAAAATGGCTGAGATTAAAGAAGCAACTTATAACGAAGACAGTATTCGCTCGCTTGATTGGAAAGAACACATCCGTTTACGTCCAGGAATGTATATCGGAAAGTTGGGCGATGGTTCGGCTGCGGATGATGGAGTTTATGTTTTGCTTAAAGAAGTAATGGATAATTGCATTGACGAGTATGCAATGGGCTACGGTAAATCAATCGAAATAAAACTCGACGGAGGAAAAGTAGAAGTACGGGATTATGGCCGTGGAATACCACTCGGAAAAGTGGTCGATGTTGTATCAAAGATTAATACTGGTGCCAAGTATGATAGTAAGGCTTTTCAAAAAGCCGTTGGTCTGAATGGAGTTGGTACGAAAGCTGTCAATGCTCTTTCTTCGTATTTTAAAGTACAGGCTTTTCGTGAAGGAAAAACCAAATGGGCCGAGTTTAATAAAGGAGAGCTGACTAAAGAATCTGAAATTTTGGATTCTGACCAAAAGAATGGTACTCTCGTAATTTTTGAGCCTGACAATACCGTTTTTAAAAATTACCATTATATTCCGCAGTACGTAGAGGCAATGATTTGGAATTATTGCTACTTAAATGCAGGTATGACGATTGTTTTCAACAAGCAAAAGTATATTTCTCATAATGGACTTTTAGACTTATTGAGAAGAAAAACCGATGAAGATTCGTTGCGTTATCCAATTATTCACTTAAAAGGGGAAGATATAGAGGTTGCACTTTCACACGGTAATCAGTATGGTGAAGAATATTATTCATTTGTAAATGGTCAGAATACCACACAGGGTGGAACGCACCTTTCAGGTTTTAAAGAAGCCTTGGTTCGTACAATCAGAGAGCACTTTGGGAAAGATTATGCTCCTGAAGATATTCGCCAGTCAGTAATCGGTGCAATTTCGATTCGTGTGCAAGAGCCTGTGTTTGAATCTCAAACCAAAACTAAACTTGGTTCGGCTACGATTTCGCCCGAACCTAACGCAACTACTGTCAGAACATTTATTAGTGATTTCTTGAAAGAGAAGCTGGATAATTACCTGCACATGAATTTGGCGGTGAAAGAAGCCATCAAGAAACGTATTGAACAGTCGGAGCGTGAAAGAAAAGAATTGGCAGGTGTTAGAAAATTGGCCAATGAAAGAGCCAAAAAGGCCAATTTGCATAATAAAAAGCTAAGAGATTGTCGTTTTCACTTAGATGATGAGAAAAATGAAAAGCGTTTTGATACAGTAATGTTCATCACAGAAGGAGATTCGGCAAGTGGTTCGATTACAAAGGCTCGAAATCCCGAACTACAAGCTGTATTCAGTTTGCGTGGAAAACCATTGAATAGTTTCGGACTTACGAAGAAAATCGTTTATGAAAACGAAGAATTCAACCTACTTCAACACGCCCTCAATATCGAAAATGGTTTAGAGGATTTACGCTACAATAAAATCATTATTGCTACTGATGCCGACGTTGACGGAATGCACATCAGACTATTATTGCTCACATTTTTCTTACAGTTCTTCCCTGATTTAGTGCGTGAAGGGCATTTGTATATTCTTGAAACACCATTGTTTAGGGTAAGAAATAAAAAAGAAACGATTTATTGTTATTCGGACGAAGAACGCCAAAAAGCTATCTCAAAATTATCGCCTAAACCAGAAATTACACGTTTCAAAGGCTTAGGAGAAATTTCACCGAATGAATTTGAAAACTTTATTGGAGAAAATATACGCCTTGAACCAGTAATTCTCGAAAAAGAATCTTCAATTCCTAAGATTTTGAGTTACTACATGGGCAAGAATACACCTGAGCGTCAGAAATTCATCATTGAAAACCTTCGTGTTGAAAAAGATGAAATTGATGAGGTTTTGGCTGAGATATTAGAGCTAAAATAATATTTTTGTTTGTGAGTTGATAGATTGGTTTTACAAAAACTTATCCATCAACTCGCTTTTTTTCTGGCGAGAAACAGGCAATAAATCTCCGTTAATCATCTTTACAGCTCCGCCTTCCGAGCGAACGAAGGCCTTTAAGTGGCTAAGATTAATGAGGTACGAGTGGTGAATTCTGAAAAAACCTTGCTCTGAAAGTAGCGTATCGTAATTAATTAAAGGCTTACTCGTAAGCACTCTTGTATCATTGACCAAATGAAATTCGGAGTAGTTTCTGACTGAGTTGATATATAATATTTCTTCCAACATCACCACCGTGAAACCATCCGTATTTGGCACTACTATTTTACGAATTTTCTGCTCTGAATAGCTTTCAAGTAAAATCTTGAAAGGTGCAGATGAATCTTTGCTGGATTTTTCTTTCTGTTCTAAAATTCTCTCTATGGTTTTTGTTAAATCGCTGATTTTGAAAGGTTTAACTAAGTATCCTACTGCCGAAAACTCAAAGGCTTTAATGGCAAATCTGTCAAATGCAGTAATAAAAACTACCGAAAAATCATAATCTTCGAGACTGTTTAGAATATCAAAACCTGTTCCGTCAGGCATTTTTATATCTAAAAAAGTTACGTCACAAGGCACACTTTGGAGTAGTGCCATTCCTTTTTTGTATCCATCGGCTTCACCAACAATACTGATTTTGTCGGCAAAATTTTCTTCCAATGCCTTACGAAGTAGATACCTTGCATCTTCTTCGTCATCAATGATAATAACCTTTAGCATTTACGTGTTCAAAACGAGTTCAACTTCCGAACCCAGTATTTCGTTATTCAAATTTTTTATTTCTTTAATCAGCATTTTACCTTTCTTTCCGAGTCTTGTTTTTATCAGTTCCATGCCTTTTGAGGTATGTTTGCCTGCTTTTTTCATGGATTCATAAAACCCTACACCATCATCTTTTACGGTAATAGAAAAGCTTTCATCGTTTAGATGATTGACTAAAATTTCGATTTTCCCTTTCTGGTTTTTAGGTAAAACACCATGCAAAAGTGCATTTTCTACCAAAGGCTGAACTATGAATGATGGTACAGAAAAGTCGGCATTTTTGACTTCATCGGTCATAATTATTTCGTACTCAAATTTGTCACCTAAACGTCTTTTTTCGAGCGAAAGATAGGCTTCAATAAAATCCATTTCCTCATAGAGTGGAATGGTAGTGCGACTGGTTTTTTCGAGAATATCTCGCATTAATTGGGCAAAATCGGCAATAAAATCATTCGCTTGTGAGGTTTTCCCATCAATGTAAAGTCGTTGAATGGAATTAAGGCAATTAAACAAAAAATGTGGATTGAGTTGAGCTCTCAAAAGTCGTTGTTTCATTTCGGCAGCTTGTTGTTTTTCTTTGAGTTTTCGCTGACGATTCCAAAAGAAAAAACTGCCCAAAAGCATCAAAATTCCGAGCGTAATGGCCAAAATTAAATAATTTTTTTGTTTGATTTCGGCTTCTTTTGCTTGGTTTTGGAGGGTCAAAACTTCAATTTCTTTTTGCTTTTTTTCGGTTTCATACTTCGTTTGTAATTCGGTGATTTTGGAAGATGTTGAGGTGATATACAAGCTATCTTTTGCACTCATTTGTGCTTTCTGAAATTCAAGAGCTTTTACAAAATCTTTTTCTTTGGTATAGGCTTCTTGTAAAATACCGTAGAGGTTTGGCAACTCTTTTTCATTACTCATTTCCTGCGACATCTTCAAGCCTTTATTGGCCAATTCGATGGCCATTTTTGTATCGTTCAATGCCAAATAATTGCGTGCCAAAGAAGTTGTCACCTGCATTGTGAGCAACTTTGATTTTGATGAATCGGCATATTTTAATGCTTCTTTTAGAAAAATATTAGCACTTTGATATTGTTTTACCACATTTTCTACATTCGCTAAATTTGAGTATCGAGCCGAAATAGCTGTAAAATCATTTTGTTCTTTTGCCATTTCGAGTGCCTCGAAGAAATACTTTTTTGAAGCTATATATGCTTTTGAGTTAGTTTGTGATGCCTCAACTCGCAGAAAATTAATAATTCCTAAATTTGCCAAAGCAACCCCCAAACGGTATTTGTCCTTGAGTTGGATCGATAGATTTTTTGCTTCAAGAAAACTTTTTTCGGCTAAATCTAACTGTTTAAAGTGCATTTGTATATTGGCCAAGATAATTGTCGAAGCCAATTCTATTTGTGGAATATTATATTGATTTGCCAGTTTTGAAGCATACAACGCATTTTGGTTAGAAAGTTCATAGTCCGACATCTCAAAATTTATTACAGCGATACTGTTATGTTGAAGTGCAATAATTCTATTTAATTTTTTATTGTCAGTATTCAAATAATGCTGTTTGGCATATTCAATGGCTCGGTTATGATACTTTAAAGCCTCCTTGAAATCACCCATTTTTCGATTGTAAGCACCAAAACTAGCATTGATATAAGGCAAAAACTTTGTGTCGTTTCGATTGATAAATTCTTTGTTGAGACTCGTCAGAAGTTTGATTGCACTATCAGGCTGAGTGCGGAGTAAAGCAGTAGCACCAAAATACTGTAAGCGAGTTTTTGATTGTGCATCGTTGTTTTTATTAGCAATTTCTAATGCAATCTTTGAGTATTTTTTCAAAGAATCGGATTGCCCTGACAAATGAAAATCTTCACATTTTTCAATCAAGTTTTCGAGTTGCTGGGCTTTGGCCAAACTGCTTATTGTCAATAAAATAAATAGTAAAAATCTGCTCATTTGAGGTCTGAATTGCTGCTTTTTTCCGAAAGTAGAAACCTTTTTTTGATATTTCCAAATCTCATTTTTGGGCCTTGAAATATCATTATATATAGCAAAACCGACGGATAAATAATTACTACATTCCAACTGCCAGACTCTACCGTTTGATAAGTGTAAAATTTTTTTATTTTTTTTCATTTCAACTTTGCTGCATCAAACCAATACCCAATGAAGCGAAGATTAGCCTATTTATTTATTCTTGCTCTTTGTATTTGTGCTTGCACCGATTTTGGTGTTATGAGCAACTTTAATCTTTCTAAATCAATTAAAAAAGTACAAAAACCATGAAAAAATTAATTTTTATGAGTGTTTTTACGCTCGTTGTATTATCGTCAGTTGCTCAATCAGTAAGCATAAATCCTAATAATTTGCAGATTCCGAGTGTTTCTGCATTACCCGCTTGTGCTGCCGCTGATTACGGTAAAATTGTATTCTTGACAACCACCAACCGAGCCAATGTGTGTAGCGGTAGTGGTTGGATTGAAGTGTCGGCAGGGGGAGGTGGAGGAGGCTCACTAACATTACCTTATGCAGGAAGTGGTTCTTCAACTACATCACCTTTTGCAGTAACAAATTCTGGGGGTGGAGCAAATTCAGCAGGTATAAACGGGATTACTGGTTCTGCTTTGGCAGGAGCTTCGGGTGTATTGGGATCTACATCAAGTACGACTCCTTCAGGGAATAATTATGGAGTATATGGTTTAAATCAAGCAACCAATGGCAATGGGTTTGGCGTATATGGTCGGCATAATGGTTCGGGAGTAGGTGTTTTTGGTCAATCTGTTTCGGGTAATGGAATTGAAGGAGTTACTACTACTGGTTCGGGAGT
This sequence comes from Emticicia sp. W12TSBA100-4, assembly GCF_040253585.1. Classification (NCBI taxonomy): domain Bacteria; kingdom Pseudomonadati; phylum Bacteroidota; class Cytophagia; order Cytophagales; family Leadbetterellaceae; genus Emticicia; species Emticicia sp. W12TSBA100-4. Next base: position 85,466 of record NZ_JBELAU010000011.1, on the reverse strand, counting down.
AGAAGGTACATCGACAAATGGAGGTCAGGGGGTGCTTGGAATTTCTACTGGTAATGCCAATGCCATTGGTGTAGCAGGGAGTATTACAGGAAACCTTGGTACTGCCGTTAAAGGATTTGCTGGTAGTGCAAATTCAATAGCGGGTTCATTTGAAAATACTAACGCTTCTGGAATTGGCCTTCAAACGCTTGGAAAAATTCGCTTTCAAGGTAATGGTGCTGGAATTGATAAAGTGTTAGTTAGCAGCGATGCTAATGGAACTGCCGTTTGGGAGAGCTTAATACGTACAGATGTTTTAAAATTAGGAGCAGCTGCTTTTCAATCTCATATTTCTACAAATGAATCTACAATGGGCGGGCAAGGAGTTTCAATGACAACTGCTGCTGGTTCGTTTCATGCGAATGTATCGTTGCCCAATGGAGCTGCACTAAGCGATTTTACCATCTACTATATTGATAACGATGGAGTTTCACCAGCAACAGGTCTGGGCTTGACATCTTTTGCACTTCAAAAGCTGAATCATACAGGTAATGGTGGCTCATATACCAATGTTTTTGCTGGAAGTGGAAACCTTATTAACACTCCTGCAAGCCCTAATATGGGATTTTTTACGACTTCTCCGCTTAGTGAAATTATTGATAATAATACCTTTTTTTACAGACTTGTCGTAACAATGCCCGCATCGACAAATTTAACTTTGGTAGGAGCAGCCATTCGTTATTCATACACACTAAACAACTAAAAATGCATAAAACCATGAAAATCAAACTATTAGCCATTCTAAGTTTATTCATGTTGCTTAATTCTTGTACAAAAAAGGACGATGCCGATGCTTTATTTTTCAGAGTAAAAGTTGATGGAAAACTCGTAGAAGCTACTGGAATCAATGCCTATGCTGTGCAGGACGATGATGAATACAATATCTATGGAGTTTTCAGTAATAAAAGTTCAATGTATATTCAGTTGGCTAAAAATAAGGGAGTTGGAACGCATCAAATTACTGAAAATCCCAACTTTGCATTGTATGCTGACGAAACCGAAACAGGGCATCGCTCTGACCGAACTGGAGCAACGGGTGAAGTAACAATTACCGAAAAAACTACCGAGGTTGTGAAAGGAACTTTCAGATGCACCGTAAAACAAGCCAATAATTCTACCAAAGTTTATGCACTTACTGAGGGCGAGTTTTCTGTCAAGTTTAGGTAAAATCTAACACACAAACTGAATATTTTATGAATACTGTCAGAATTTACCATAAAAAATACATTCCTGCAAACGATGTAGTTTTGTTAAAAGGTAATGCCAATTATACAGAGTTGCATTTTGAGAATGGTCATAAAATTACTTTAGCTAAAACTCTCAAACGTTTGCATGAATCTTTTTCGGAGCATGGTTTTTTCAGAATTAGCAAAACCAATATCGTTAATTTCAAATTTATAGCTCAAACCAACGAAAACTACGCTGTTGTGAAACTGAAGAATGATTTGGAATTACACGTTTCTCGCCGAAGAAGACTTGATTTAAAGGATTTTATTTTTTCAAACACAAAATCGAAAATATCATCATGAATATAAGAAATCTAAGTATAGTACTTTGTTTTTGGGCTTTTTCACCAGCTTTCGCTCAGTTCGATAAACTGAAAGAAAAAGTAAAAAAAGAATTACCCTCAAACGAACGGGCTACTCCAACAAAAGAAACAAATGCTCGTGGTGTACCCAACGTAACCGACAAAGACAAGCAACGAAATGAGAGTTTTGATGCTCATTACAAACAAAAAGATGATGCAAAAGCAAAGTCGGGAGAACTTGACCGAAAAACGAAACTAAATAGCCCAGAGTTTGACCGTAAAGCTTACGAAGAACGGATTTATGCCACTTTTGAACCTGATTTTTCGACAGCAAATTTTCCACCTGCTATTGCTTGGTTTGATTTACTGGATAATGAACGTTTTAGATTCGACATCACAAAAGGTGAGATTCGACTAATGTCACTGCATGTGTCGTTTTTGCCAACCAAGACAAAAGATGGTAAAAACATTAATTATCGTCCGTCACTATCAACGAGCAAAGGCTATGAAAATATGAGGCCGCCCATTAGAGCCGATATTGTTGATGCAGCCACTGGCGAATTAAAAGGACAGCAGTTTTTTAAGGTCGAAGATTACATTCCACCGTTCAAGAAAATGATTTTGGTTGAAGAATACGGTGGCGATTTCTTTCCTTTTTGGGTAAATATAAAGGAAGGAAGCTATGAAGTTCGTTTTTTTCTCGGAAAGACACCATTTTATACTTTCCCTTTCCAAGTTGAAAAAAAGACAAATCCCGATTCTTATGCACCTGTAAAAGATTTGTATTTTTTGAAGGGTCCCTGGGAAGACTGGGCAAGAATTCAATTTGATGAGCGTAGTGGAGAAGTGCTACCAAGTGTTTATTTGACCGAACGAAATCTTGATATTAAAAGTGCAAGCAATTGGGATGACACAGTTCCGATGAAAGGACTTGTCAAAATTACTCGTAACGGCTCATTGGTAGCAACTTACGGTCAAACAATTAATTCGGGTGATTTTACACCCTCTAATGGAAAATGGACACGTTGCCAGTTTATGACCTTCAAAGCGGGTAGTAATGATAGAGAGACGTTCAAGAAAGCTGACATGAAGGATGGGAATTATGTAATGGAGGTGAATATCAAAAATCCTAAAAATGGTAAAACAGTCGTTGCGAAATATGGCTTTACCGTAAAAGGTGGAGAAATTCAATCACACCCGAAAGCCGATAGAAATCAAAACAAAGACTCGCTAACGGTGCTCGAACAAGGAAAAGAATTTTATTACATCAAGAAAATGTAAGCCATGAAATACGCTGAACTAAGCAAAAAGACAAAACTTACTATTATTGTTTACTCGCTTTTGGCTTTAATGATTGGGGTCTTTGTTATTGGTTTTTATATACAAAAAGACAAAGATAAAGAATTGCTCGAAAAAGGCGAACGAGCTGATGCCAATGTAGTTGAACTATACGAACAAGTATCAGGAACGAGAAAAAGTAAAACTTATCGGTATTATATGGATGTTGTTTTCTTTACAAATGCCGAGAAAGTGAAAGTTTTGCCAAAATCTGATAATATCGTTGATAAAATTGCGGCTATTTCAGAAGAAGCTGTTGCCAATGCCAAATTGGGCGATTATCAATCAATGCGATTGAGTATCAGTCAGGTAAGTTATCAAAGACACAAAAAAGGAGATAAAGTAAAAGTAGTTTATATGAAAGAAGAACCAACCGAAGCAAAACTTTTAGAAGAACTTCAATGATTGTATAGCAGTTTTTGTAATGGGGTTTACCACAAGTAAAATTTCAATTGCAAGATTAATAGTATAAAATAAGACCTTCTGGGTCTTATTTTTATTTCTACTCACTTGAAGGTAAGGTAAATTAAGTGTTTTTGACTAAATTGCACCATAATGAAAATTTTGTAAAACCAACCTCTTATTAAAGTGACTCTCGAAGAAGTTAGAAAAGATATTGATAAAATTGACGACCAATTGCTCGTATTGCTCAATCAACGAATGAAACTCGTACATAAAGTAGGAGAAATCAAGCGTTCGACAAAAGCAATCATCTACCGACCAGAGCGTGAAAAGCAAATTCTTGACCGCATGAATGCCCAAAATGATGGCCCATTAAACAAAGAAGCCATCGAAGCCATTTATTTGGAGATTTTTGCGGCTGCTCGTAATATCGAATTGCCCGAAAGAGTTGCGTATCTTGGCCCCGAAGGCAGTTTTACGCACCAAGCTGCTGAGAGCCGCTTCGGTGCTATGAGCGAGTACATGACTTTACCTACAATCAAATCGGTTTTTGAGGCAGTAGATACTGGCAGAGCTAAATTTGGTGTTATTCCAATCGAAAACAATCAAGAGGGTATCGTTTACGAAACTGTTGATTTATTGAATGAAATGAATGTAAATGTTGCGGCAGAATTGAAAATTCCTGTGCATTTTGCATTGGCAACAGAAGCCGAAAATCCTTCAAAAATCAAGCGTATTTACTCGAAAGATATTGCTTTTCGTCAGTGTAGAGGATTTTTGAATAAATATTTTGAACAAACGCACCCCGAAGAAATTCAGGTAGAATCAACTTCAAAAGCAGCAAAATTGGCGGCCGAAGACCCTGAAAGTGCAGCTATTTGTTCAGAAATTGCTGCCAAGTTATTTAGTTTACCAATTTTGTTCAATAATATTGAAGATAATAGTCAGAATCGTACTCGCTTTTATATTTTGGCCAAAAACTTTGTAAACGCCAAGAGCGAAAATGATAAAACGACCATCATTGCTCGTCTACCAGATACCGATAAGCCAGGAATTTTGGCAAATTTCTTACAAGATTTCAAGAAAGCAGGAATCAATTTAACCAAAATTGAAAGCCGACCGTATAAAGGCGACGAAGATTTTAATTTTTGGTTTTTTATTGAATTAGAAGGTTTCTTTCAAGACGAAAACGTAGAGAAGGTTTTCAAGAAATATAAAAACTCAATTAAGTGGTTGGGAAGTTATGTAAGAAACGCTTAAATGAGTTCTGAATTCTGAGTTTAGACGGGGTCGCCCGTGCGATTCTGAGTTGTTTGTCTTTGTGAATTACTCAGAATTCAGAACTCTAAACCGCAAGGGCGGCCCCGTCAGAACTTTTAACTGGTACAATTATTGTGGAAAGATGGGTAAACGCTCATCTTTCTTGTTTTAATACAATTTCAAAAAAAGATTTCCACTTTGTTACCTCACAATAATTTTTGTTTTCTGCTGGTACAGTCATTGCACCATTGTTTCTAAGATTTAATCGAAAGCTAATATTTACATTGAAAATATTTTTAAGATTATTTCATGGAAAATAAGTACAAAGCAGTTTGACAAAAAACCACCTTTTGGGTGGCTTTTTTGTTTTATTTCTTTCTGAAAATAGCGAAGAGAGCAATAATTACCCAAACTATATTGACCGCAACGGAAGGGTAGGCGTGGTGGGCGTAAGTATTAATAATAAAGCAGATTCCGCCCAATAAATTTGCCCAAATATATTTGCTATCTTTTGAGTCGAGTTTGCCTTGTATATTCAAAAAATATGAACCCACAATTAGCACTGAACCAATCCAGCCGATGATTTCTATAAATAATGTCATTAATTTTTATACGTATGAACTTCCAATCTGGACTTTCATTTAAGAATATTTAAAATTTCCTTCGATTTTTTTTTATCGGCTAATATTTGTGCCTTTAACTCCTCTAATCCATTGAATTTTTGTTCTGGTCTTATATAATCTACGATTTCGACCGTAACGGTTTCTCCATAAATATCATCATCAAAGTCAAAAATATTAACTTCTTGCGTGCGTCCAACGCCATCAACTGTTGGGCGAGTGCCGATGTTCATCATACCATTATGCCATTGATTGCGGAAGAAAGTTCTAACCGCATAAACCCCATTGGCAGGTATAAGTTTGTAGAACTGAGAAACTTGAACATTAGCAGTCGGAAAACCAATCGTTCGGCCAAGCTGCCGACCTTTTACTACAATTCCTGTAAAACTGTATTTTCTACCCAACAATTCATTAGCCGAACTAACTTCACCAATCATTAGCGATTGACGAATTTTGGTAGAACTAATCGTCAGATTTTCAATTTCTTGACGAGGAATCTCTTCTATCTCGATGCCAAATAACTCAGAGTTTGTCTTTAAGTAATCAAAGCCACCTTCACGGTTTCGTCCAAATCGGTGGTCGTAGCCAATTACCAATTTTTTTGTTCCGATTTGTTTCAAAAGAATATCTTTTACATATTCTTCTGAACTTAATTCTGAAAATTCACGAGTAAACGGAATCACTAGAAGGTGGTCAACTCCTTGCTTCTCGAGTAGTTCTATTTTCTCGTCAATTGTAGAAAGGAGTTTTAGATCCTGACTATCTTTGGAAACCACAACTCTCGGATGTGGCCAAAAAGTTAGCACAACCGATTCTCCGCCAGTTTTCTGAGCCGTTTCTCTTAAAATTTGAAGAATTTTTTGATGCCCCAAATGCACGCCATCAAAAGTACCGCTCGTAACTACGGCATTTTTAAGAGCCTCAAAGTCTGATAAATTATAATATACTTTCACTACTGATTGTTCAAATTTTCAAGTTTACTAAGTCTTTCGGGTACAGTTTCTAAAAACTGCTCAATTGTAAGCGAGTTTTCAATCTTAAATTCTCCAATTCGTGTCCTACGTAACGAGCTCATATATGCCCCTGAATCGAGTAATTTTCCAAAATCTCTTACTAAACTTCTAATGTAGGTACCTTTTGAGCAAACAATTCTGAACGAAATTTCGGGAAAATTAGTCATATCAATGTCAAATTCTTTTATTTCTACTTGTCGAGATTTTATGACAACTTCTTCTCCTTTTCGAGCTGATTCGTAGGCTCTTTTTCCATTGATTTTTATCGCAGAATGTGCAGGAGGGATTTGCTCAATTACACCAGAAAGCTGACTAACCACTTGATTAATAGCTTCTTGAGTAATATGATTGGTGGGATATTCAGCATCAAATTCGGTCTCTAAATCAACCGAAGGAGTTGTTTTACCCAGTTCTAAAGTACCTGTATATTCTTTTTCTTGTGCTTGAAAAGTATCAATTTGCTTGGTCATTTTTCCAGTACAAAGAATCAACAAACCAGTTGCCAAGGGGTCGAGCGTACCTGCGTGACCCACTTTTTTATATTTCCCTGCCCAGCGAACCTTATTCACAACATCAAAAGATGTCCATTTCAAAGGTTTATCAATCAAAATTACCTCATTTCTTTCATCCATCGAAACTAAAATTAAATATAGAAATGCGAGAAATTACTTCCCTCAGTGGTCTATAGACTAAATAACTTTTAAATCATAGCCAGCGGCCAAAAGTCCTAAAATGATTAAGCCAACCACAATGCGGTAGTAGCCAAAAACTTTAAAACCATATTTTTGTAAATAACTAATAAAAAACTTGATAGCGGCCATTGCTACAATGAAAGCCACGATATTTCCGATGGCCAATAGCTGTAATTCATTGGTCGAAAATGTCAAAGTTCCTGCTTTAAATGCTTTCAAAAGTTTATAACCTGAAGCTGCAAACATGGTAGGAACTGCCAGGAAAAATGAAAATTCGGCCGAGTCTTTGCGTGAAAGTCCTTGAAACATTCCACCAATAATACTTGCTGCCGAACGAGAAACACCAGGAATCATGGCAATACACTGAAAAAGACCAATTTTTACTGCATCTATGTAAGTAATATTTTCTTTTGTAGCTTTTTTTTCAAAATATTTATCAATAAAAACTAAAATAATTCCACCTAAAACTAACATTATTGCCACTACGGCTACACTTTCAAGCAATTGGTCAATAAAATCATTTAAGATAAAACCAATAATTGCAGCAGGAATAAAAGCGGCCAATAGTTTTTTGTAAAATTCAAAAGATTGAAAGAAACGCTTCCAGTATAAAACTACTACTGAAAGAATTGCACCGAATTGTATGTTTACTTCAAAAACCTTTGTAAAATCAAGTTCACTGATGCCCATCAACGATGAGCCAATGATCATGTGTCCTGTTGAACTGATAGGTAAGTACTCAGTAATACCTTCGATGATAGCAAGGATAATTGCTTCGATAAAATTCATGGATTGTAAAATTAAAGAGGTAAATAATACGAAAACTGATAGTAAATAGTTCATCGTTATTGAAACAATGTAACTTTTTGACTATCAGTTTTTTTATGAGATATATTTTCGACGAAAGTTTATTTTTTCTTGAAAATTGTATAAAACTGAAAAATAAAACCAATAAATGCGATAGCTGGCCCGAGGGTTATTCCTAAAAATCCGAATCCAAACTCTTCTTTGTCGAGTGTCATGATAAAGAAACCTGCAAAAATGAGTACTATACCGATAATCATCAATGTAAAGTTACTTTTGCTAAACGGAAGAGCATTTTGATTGCCAGTTTTCTCGTTTGCGATGTTGTCTGTTGTATTTTTCATTGTATATAATTCTTTATTTTTTTGATTAATGTCTTTTGAATCGCTGTTGACGCTAACTATTGACAGTAAACTGCTTAATATAAATCTTCTAAATCGGTGCGTAAATAACGGTACATCGACTGGAAAGTACTTAACACACCAATCAAGACTCCCAATAGAATTACAAATCCGCAAAGAATTGAAAGCTTGGTAAAGTTTTGTAAGATGCCTAAGTTTTCAATTTCACGAATTGCAATTTGCTCAACGATTACCAGTAAACCAGAGGCAATTACACCAGCGATAAGACCTTGTAAAATCCCTCTTCCAATGAATGGCTTTTGGATAAACCAATCAGTTGCACCTACTAATTGCATACTTCTGATAATAAATCTCTGCGAATAAAGAGCCAATCTAATTGTATTATTAATGAGCAAAACTATGGCTATCAAAAGCAAAACAACAATCGAAGCAATGATAAGGTAAGCTTTATTTGCGTTTTTGTTGATGCTATCTACAAAGTCTTTGGCATAGTCAGCCTCAAAAACTCCCGGAACATTTTCTAAATCGGCTTTAATTTTTGCCAGTTCTTCTTCCTTAAAGTACTCCTCTTTTAATTTTAGACTAAAAGCGTCTCGGTAAGGGTTCTCTCCCAAAATTGAACGAAAATCTTCGTTAGTTTCTTTCAGCACTTTTTCGGCGGTACTTTCTTTTGAGATAAATTTTATTTGTGGAACATTATCTGAATAAGCCACATAATTTTTTTGTGCAATCAGATTTCTAACCGAGTCTTTCTGAATTTGTGTAAGCGATTTATCTAAATAAACTTGAACCTCAATGTTTTGCTTAATATATAAAACCAGTTGCTTGGAAGTTAGGGCTATCCATCCACTAAATGCTACCAAAAATAAAGCTGCAGTAAGGCTTAAAATGATGAGCATACTCGGATAACTACCTAATTTTCTGTTTTTTTTCTGCATTTTTGTTTAGCTCAATGATAAATCCTCTGCAAAGATAAAGGATGTTGTATAAAATACGCAGAATTTAATGATTTTTAACAGAAGAATAGTAAATCTTAGACCGCTTCGTTTTTCCAGCGAGCAATTCTTTCGGGCATATTTTGTTCGATAATGTTTTTTACGACTTCCGTAATTTCTTCAACCGTAGCATCAGGCGAGAAATAAATAGGCTCCTTAAACTTTACTTTTATCTCAGTATTACGTTTTTTGTAGTTGAGTCCTGATTTATTGAAAGCACGTCTAAAACCATCAATCACAACAGGTACAACAATCGGGTTGTTATCTTTGATGATGTGGGCTGTACCTTTACGGATAGGTGCGTAGGGGCTGGTTGTTCCCTGAGGAAAACTTACAACCCAGCCAAATTTTAAGCCTTTGGCAACATTATCGCCTGCTGAAGTGTCGAGTGTTCGTTTTACATTTTCACCTTTGGCTCTCCATGATCGTTCGACCAAAATTGCACCTGCCAAACTGAAAATTTTTGGAATCAAGCCCTCTTTCATGGTTTCGCTGGCAGCAACATAGAAAGTTCGGGCACGAGGGGCAAATAAGGCAATCGGTAAAACTCTATTACGAAAACCCCATTTCACAGAGCAAAAAATATGATAAAATGCAATTACATCGGCAAAATAAGTTTGATGATTTGATATAAAATAGACGTTTTGATTGGGTAGTTTTTCTAAGTATTCTGCTCCTTCTACCTTTAATTGATTCGCAACAGCCAAACGCCAATAGGTAGGAAGTCCTGCAACTAAGATGATAAAACGTTTGAGTATTAACCAATTACCAAAAGGGTCACGTTCGAAGATGCCAAATATATCTATGTATGACACATATCTAAAGAATGGATTTGGGTCATTGTTGGGAATTGGGAGAAAATTTTTAATTATTCTTATCATTCTCAAAACTATGTTCTAATTATATAAGGTTTAGGTGTTTATAATTGAAAGATAGTAAATAATTGATATTTATCAAAAATCAATATCGAAAAAGATTCATTTGTACTCACTTTTAAAACAAAAACGTTGGTTTTCTACTTGAAAACCAACGCTCATTTATGTTTTTAAGTGTAAAATCTTAGTTACGTTTACTTATTTCGTCTCTGATTTTTGCTGCCTTTTCATATTCTTCTTCAGATAAAGCCTGAGAAAGCATTTTGTTTAGTTCTTCCAAACTATAATCTTTTAGAGCATCTTTTGGCGATTTTTGTGGGCGAGTTGTCGCTGATTCTACCAACTCTTCAGTTTCGTCGGCTTGTTCAGCTTCGTGAGTAGTAATACCCGCATCACTCAAAATTTGCTCGGTCGTATAAATTGGCACTTGAAAACGTAATCCAATAGCAATAGCATCTGATGGACGAGCATCAACTGTTTTTTGTCGAATACCATCTGTACATACAATTTTTGCAAAGAAAATACCTTCTCTGAGGTCAGAGATAATTATTTCTTCGACCGTAAAATCAAATGCACGAGCAAAAGACTTGAACAAGTCGTGCGTCATTGGTCGATTGGGTGTAATGTGTTCCATCTCAATTGCAATTGCTTGAGCTTCAAACATACCAATGATTATCGGCAAACGGCGGCTTCCACCTTCTTCCGATAGTACCAATGCAAAAGAGCCAGTCTGAGATTGACTTGGCGATAATCCTAATATTTCGAGTTTTATTTTTTCCACGGTGCAAATATAAATAAAACTTGGGTTTTATTCATTCTAAAAATTTGTGTTTTTCGTTTAGCTGTCTCTAAAGCAATTAGCCCAGACTTAGTTTTATAAACCAAATCTGGGCTAATTAGTTTCAAGAATGTTTTCTAAAGTTTATTTCCCTGCCAAAACCGCTTTTGTCAGTTTAGGCAAAACCTCAAATACATCGCCAACTATACCATAATCGGCAGCTTTGAAGAATGGTGCTTCGGGGTCTTTATTAATTACAACCAATACTTTTGAAGAGTTTACACCCGCCAAGTGCTGAATTGCTCCCGAAATTCCACAAGCGATATAAAGATTCGGAGAAACTTTCACACCAGTTTGTCCGACGTGTTCGTGGTGAGGTCTCCAATCTAAATCTGAAACAGGTTTTGAGCAAGCAGTTGCCGCACCAAGAGCATCGGCCAAGTCGAGCAATGGTTGCCAGCTATCTGGGCCTTTCATACCACGTCCACCCGAAACAACTAAATCAGCTTCTGGTAAAGAAATCATACCAGTTGCTTTGATAGTTTCGGTTACTTTCGCCGCAAAAAGATTATCAGCCAGAGCAGGTGTGATATTTTCTACCGTAGCACTGTTTCCGCTTTCTACTGGAGCAACTACATTTTTCTTTATTGCAAGAATTTTTACATCACCGTTAACATTTACATCAGCAAATGCTTTTCCTGTGAAAATACTTACTTTAACTTGGAAACCATTGCTTAGGTTTGGTAATTCGGTTACATTTCCCACAACTGCGGCTTTCAATGCTCCAGCCGCACGAGCCGTTACGGCATCAGCAAATGAAGATTTTGCAGCTACAACAACTTTCGCTCCTGTACTTTTTACAGTTTCTGCCAAAACACTTGCATAAGCCATGCTGTTTGGATTAGTTAATTTAGCATCAGCAGCGTGCAAAACTTTAGATGCACCAAAGTTACCTGCTTTTGCCAGTTCGGCTGCGTCGGCACTACCAATGGCAAGTGCTGTTGCATTGGTACCCATCATTTCGGCTACTTTTGAGCCATAATAGATAGCTTCGAGAGATGATTTTTTGATTGCACCATCGGCAATCTCTGTGAATATGAGTATCATTTTGATTTACGATTTAAGATTTTTGATTTACGATTAAAACTTACGAAAATTAAAAATTCGTAAATCGTAATTCGTAAATCGTAATTATTAAAGCACTTTCGCTTCTGTTTTTAATAATTCGATGAGTTTTTCGGCTTCTTCGGCAGGAATCATCTTGCACGCACCTTTCGGAGCTGGCAAACTATATTTTTCTGTAATTGTGAGAGCTGCACCTGCCGCTGGAATAACCTTCAATGGTTTTGTGCGAGCAGTCATGATTCCACGCATATTTGGGATTTTCCATTCGGCGATTGGCTCTTGACAACCCAAAACGAGTGGGAGAGAAGCAGTAAGTTTTTCTTTTCCTCCTTCAATCTCACGAGTCATACTTGCTTCATTTCCGTTTACATCGAGTTGCATTACTGGAGAAAATGATGGAATCCCAAGCATTTCACCTACAATTCCGTGAACAACTCCCGAATTATAATCGCTCGTTTCACGTCCCATCAAAATCAAATCATAATTTCCTTCTTTAGCAACCGCTGCAATTTGTTCAGCAACAAAGAAAGAATCTGTTGGCTCAACATCAACTCTGATGGCATCATCTGCACCAATTGCCAGAGCTTTTCTAATTTGTGGTTCGGCATCAGCACCACCTACATTTAATACCGTAATTGTCGCTCCCGATTGTTCTTTCAACTCTACTGCACGAGCCAAAGCATAATCATCATAAGGGCCGATGATGTAAGTTACGCCAGCTTTGTTTAGTTTTGTGTCTCCGTCGGTGAAGGAGATTTTTGAGGTTGTATCGGGTACGCTCGAAATACAAACTAATATTTTCATAATTTTTGAAACCCCTAACCCCTAAAGGGGGATTTTTATTGATGGATTAATGCTTTTAGAGGTTAAATTAAAAGCATTTTTTAAGAAACTATCTGATAATCAATGCACTTAGAAAGATAGTATTATTTATTGAAATAAGTAAATAATAGTATGCGTGCATAACATTATGCAAATCTAAATTAAAGATATATTCAATGCAAGAAGAACGTCTAAAAATTTTATTTCAGTATTTAGAGGAAGAACCAAATGAGCCTTTTAATGTTTATGCCATTGCAATGGAATACATAAATAAGGATATTCAGAAGGCGAAGTTTTACCTCGAAAAGTTATTGACCGAACACCCCGATTATGTGCCAACTTACTATCATGCAGCAGCAGTATATGTTGAGTTAGAAGATTATACAAAGGCAGAACAAACTTATCAGCTGGGTATAGAAAAAGCTCATCAACAGCAATCTATGAAGGCTTTTGATGAGCTTAAACGGGCTTATCGAATGTTTCTTGATGAAATGGAATAAAAATTAGTCGATGGTCAATTGTCAACTGTCGATGGTAAAGGAAAATTCTTTGGACTGTTGACCTTTGACCGTGGACTACTTAATAATACATTTCGTTGGTTTGTTCTTCTTTATTTTTACCAAACAATGCTCTGAAAGTATTGGTCATGTGAAGCATATCCAAAACTTTACTTTTGGCTTGTTTCATGATGTAAGTATGGTTATTATTTTTTATTTGTTCTGTCAAATGATTGAGAACCAATGCCATACAATCTTGATTTTCGGTGAAGTTATCAACGATATACATCATGAATCTGTTTTCGAGTTGAGATTCAGCAAAGTAAAAAGCAATGTGGAGGTCTTCATCTACTAAGAAAGTTGTAGTTTTGTTGGTGTCAAATGATTTAAACATTTCACCGTGGTCAACTAAGCAATCAATTATTGCGACATCATCACTAACTATACGTAAGGTTGGCTGGATATTCATAACTTTTATAATTTTAATTTTTCCGAATAATATTTTGTATCTGTATCAAACATAACGAAAAAATATAAAAAATGTTCAATAAAATGTAAGTATTTCTTGGAATAATATAATTATTGAAATTTAAAAAATAGAAAATTTGGTTTCGTTTTTGAGTATTAGTACTTAAAAAATACTTAATTATTGAAAATTGAATTTAGATTTTACTTGTTTTTAGAAAAAAAATATAGTTTTTCGTAAAAACGCCTAAAATGACACTTCATTTTTTATTGAAAAAAAATTAAAATGACTTACAAAACTTCTAAAATTTTAACTTCATCAGACAAAAAAAATCGTTCGGCATCTGTTCTAATGATTTACACAGGCGGTACTTTGGGCATGGTTTACGATACAAAATCGAAATCACTTGTACCATTTGATTTTGACCAAATCTTGGTAAATGTACCCGAACTAAAAAGGCTCGAATTTGAGTTGACGATTCTTACTTTACCAAAGCCGATTGATTCATCAAATATTAAACCCGAAACGTGGATAGAGTTGGCGGCAATTGTAAGCGATAATTTTGAGCAATATGACGCTTTTGTGATTTTGCACGGAACTGATACAATGGCATATACTGCCTCGGCTTTGAGTTTTTTACTCGAAAATTTATCGAAACCTGTTATTTTGACTGGAGCTCAATTACCAATCGGAATTGCTCGGACAGATGCACGTGAAAATTTGATTACGGCCTTAGAAATTGCTTCGGCTGAAATCAATGGAAGGCCAGTTGTGCCAGAAGTGGCGGTTTATTTTAATTCGTATCTGTTAAGAGGAAATAGAGCCAAGAAAAAAGAAAGTAGCCAGTTTAATGCTTTCCGCTCAGAGAATTACCCTGCTTTGGCCGAAGTAGGCGTAACGATTGATTTTAATTTTCCGTTTATCATGCCATTTCGCCCAGATTTGCCATTGATTGTGCATGAAAAACTTGAAGAACATGTAATGATTCTGAAACTCTTCCCGGGAATTAATCAGACAATGGTACATAATTTATTGAGTACAGAAGGGCTTCGTGGTGTTGTTTTAGAAACTTATGGGGCAGGAAATGCTCCATCGGACGAATGGTTTTTGGAGGAATTGCATCAAGCTACCAAACGAGGAATTGTGATTGTGAATGTTTCGCAGTGTGATGGTGGACGAGTTTTGCAAGGGCATTATCAAACAAGTAGTAAATTGCAATCTATCGGAATTGTAAGCGGGGCAGATATTACGACCGAGGCTGCCATAACAAAATTAATGTTTTTGTTAGGCCAAGAAACTGAGCCAGAGCGTGTAAAATATAGAATGGAGCAGAGTATTTGTGGTGAAATGAGTTGAGGTTGGTTACTGGTTAAATTGTTATTGGTTGATTGGTTTTTGGTTGACTCGTTATTTTTACTGGGTTCATCATTGCAAATCTATAATTTTGTCGGCTTCACGAATACCACTTAAATATGCTCCGTGAGCGGTTGAGAAATAATCAATTTCGGTGTGTTCTCCTGCAAAAAAAACTTTATTATCAATTTCCTCAGCCAAATCATCGAAATGTTGCATTTCTGTGCCAATTGCTGTGTATGAATATGCACCGAAAGAATTTTCGTTGGATTGCCATTTAGTTCGGAGCATATTCGTTGGATTTGGAATCTTATTGCCGTAAATATCTTTTAAATGCGACATTATTTCGTCAATCACCTGGGCATCAGTCATTGTTTCGGTTTGTCGAGCATAGTTGGCGTAGGCGAAAGTCATTAGGGCATTTGCCGCAGGACTTACTTTTTTAAGATTTACAAAATAGTTGAACTTGTCTTTAATTTCGGGTGTGTAGGTAATATACTGTACATCATCCCAAAAGGCTGTATTCCAAGTAAGCAGGAATTTATTCACACAACCCATCCCGATTTTTTGAATGGCAGTTTGTTTAGGTGAAGGTAGAACTGGTAAAAATTGAATGGTATTAGCTTTCAAAACACCGAGCGGAACAGTTATGAGAACATAATCGGCTTCGGTTACTGCTCCATTGTGGGTGATTTTGGTTTTTGTGTTAGTATAATCTACTTTTGAAACCCTTTGATTAAGCAAGATATTTAAGCCTTTTGCCAAAAATTGGGCGATTGTATCATAACCATTAGTAGCAATTTTTTCTATGCCTCCATATTCTTCACCTTCGTTATAAAGTAGTGAAGAAAGTTTATCCAAATCTCCAGTATCAAAAGTTACATAAGTTGAAAGTAGAAACTTCCAAAGGCGGTCTTTGGCTTTTGTAGGGTATAAATTATTGAATACTGTTTCAAAGCTCTGAGTAGAATTGCCTTTTTTATTTAAGGAATTTAGAATTGTGTAAAATTCGTCTTCGGCAGTAGCGTACACGTTTGGGTTTCTTAAAGCTCCACCAATATCATAAGATTTTATACTTTTATCATCAGTAAATGCAGATGTCATTCCTGCTTGCTGTGCCAATGTGGTGATTGGATTCCCATCAATTCCGTGAATCCAGCTCGCACCTTCATCAAAAGCAATTCCTAAAGTTCGGTTAGTTTTTAATCTGCCTCCAATTTTATCTTGTGATTCCAGTACTGTTACTTTAAAACCTTTTTCATGTAATTTGTTCGCAGCAGCAAGTCCTGAAATTCCTGCTCCAACAACAATAACAGTTTTGTCAGTAGGAATAATAGTATCATTTTGACAAGAACAGTTTAAAATTGTTGGAGCAGTTAACAGAATAGGTATTCCAGATAAACTATTTTTTATAAATCTTCGTCTTTGCATTTCTTGAAATTTAAATTCAATCAATTATTTCTTTACTCTAATCAATCCTTCTTGCACAACCGATGCTACTAATTTACCATCTTCTGTAAAGAAATTACCGCGAGTAAAACCTCTTGAATTTGAAGCACTTGGGCTATCAAGTGCATAAAGAAGCCATTGGTCGATTCTGAAATCTTCGTGAAACCACATGGCGTGGTCGAGGCTTGCCAAAAATAAATCATTGAGAGATACTGCATCTAAATGGGGGAGAGTAGCCGTTCCCAATAAATTATAGTCGGAAGCGTAAGCCAAGATGATTTGGTGTAAACGCAAGTCGTTTGGCAAATCTCCATTTGCTTTTATCCAAACGTGGCGAAATGGTTGTTGCTTCTGAGGTTTAAGCGGATTTATTCGTTCAACTGGTCGAAATTCAAGCGGGCGTGGATGCGAAAAATTCTTGTAAAAATCAGGAGCTTTGTCTTTAAATGCTTCAATTAGTACCAAATCAGAAACCAATGTATCGGGTGGAGGAACATTTGGCATCGTAATCTGATGATTGATACCTTCTTGCGAACTCTGGTACGAACTAATCATACTAAAAATTGCTTTTCCGTTTTGAATGGCGTTCACACGGCGGGTCGTGAAACTTCCACCATCACGAATTCGGTCAACTTCATAGAGAATTGGCATCGAAATATCACCAGTTAGAATAAAATAACCGTGCATTGAGTGTAGCACTCGGTCTTCGGGAACTGTCTGATAAGCAGCGTAGAGCGATTGGGCAAGCACTTGTCCGCCAAAAACTCGTTTCCACGGTGCTTGGTAGTTTTCTCCTCTAAATATATTTTGTTCTATTTTTTCAAGACTCAAAAGTTGTACTAATTCTTCGGCTGTTTTCATTTGTGAGTGAATCTAAACCTTACAGGTTTTAAGGTTAATATTTTTGTAATAATTGAGACTGTTCTTCAATTGCAGAACGAAATTCTTGTTTTAAATTGTCTATCAAGCTCTGGGTACTTTGCACATCATGTATCGAAGTTACGCCTTGCCCTGCCGACCAAATAGTTTTCCAAGCTTTAGCTTCAGCCTGTGCGGCATCTAACTCTTTTCCGAAATCTATTTTTCCTGCTTTGCTCCAAAGTTCGGGTGTTAATCCAGCAGCTTCGAGACTTGGTTTTAAGAAATTTGCATTTACACCTGATACTGCGGCCGTATAAACAATATCAGCCGTATGGCTTTCAATAATCATTTCTTTATATTCAGCATCGGCCTTGCTTTCGGTAGTATTAATGAAACGAGTTCCCATATACGCCAAATCAGCACCAATTTGGAGAGCAGACGCAATATCTCTACCTGTGCTGATACAACCCGAAAGTAAGATTGTTTTCTTGAAAAAACTACGTATTTCATTCACAAAGGCCATTGGGTGAAGCGTTCCTGCGTGTCCGCCTGCACCCGCACAAACCAAAATGAGTCCATCCACACCTGCTTCGGCAGCTTTTTCGGCGTGTCGTTTGCTAATCACATCGTGAAAAACTAAGCCCCCATAACTATGAACTGCATCAACGACATCAGAAACGGCACCGAGTGAGGTAATAACGATAGGCACTTTATGTTTCACAATCATTTCTACGTCGGCATAAAGGCGTGGGTTTGAACGATGGACAATTAGATTAACGCCATACGGAGCAGCGGGCTTTCCGTTGGGTTGTGTATAACCAGCAAGTCGATTTTCGATTTCTACTAACCATTGTTCAAAGCCTTCGGTTGAGCGTTGATTGAGTGCTGGGAAAGTACCAACTACACCATTTTTACAACATTCTACTACTAAATCAGGCCCCGAAATTAGAAACATTGGTGCTGCAATCGCTGGCAAAGACAGCGACTCTGAGAGTTTTTGCGGTATCATTTTTATTTGGTTTTTGTTGTTGAATATGCTCGTAAAGGTAAAATATTTTGGATAAAAGTTGTCTTTTTAGCATGAATTTATCTGTAAAAAGCAAAAGCCGTAGAAACTGAAAATTTCTACGGCTTTCAAAATATACTTGTGATATTAATTATTAATCTTCAAAATCGCCATGAAAGCATCTTGCGGAACTTCTACTGTTCCAATCTGACGCATACGTTTCTTTCCTTTCTTTTGCTTTTCTAAGAGTTTACGCTTACGAGAAATATCACCACCATAACATTTAGCCGTTACATCTTTTCTCAAAGCTTTTACTGTTTCTCTCGAAATTACTTTTGCACCAATTGCTGCCTGAATCGCAATATCAAATTGCTGACGTGGCAATAATTCACGTAATTTCTCACACAATTTTTTACCCCATTCGTATGCTTTGTCACGGTGAACAATTGCCGAAAGTGCATCGACAGGCTCTCCATTTAATAGAATATCTAATTTAACCAAGTTTGATTCGCGATAGCCAATCAAATGATAGTCAAGTGAAGCATAACCACGAGAAATTGTTTTTAATTTATCGAAAAAGTCGAAAACAACTTCTGAAAGTGGCAATTCAAACGTTAATTCAACACGAGTGGCTGTGAGGTAAACTTGATTTTTGAGCAAACCACGTTTGTCCATACACAAACCAATAATTGGCCCAACGTAATCAGATGCCGTGATGATTTGAGCATTAATAAATGGTTCTTCAATCCAGTTAATAACATTCGGGTCAGGCATTTCTGATGGTGCCGAAACCTCCAATATCTCATCTCGTTTGTTAACAACGTGGAATTTTACCGAAGGAACGGTTGTTAGAACCGTCATATCAAATTCACGTTCGAGACGCTCTTGTACGATTTCCATGTGAAGCATTCCTAAGAATCCACAACGGAAACCAAAGCCCAAAGCGGCCGAAGTTTCTGGTTCCCAAATCAAGGCTGCATCATTAAGTTGAAGTTTTTCCATGGCATCACGTAAATCTTCAAACTCCGAAGTATCGACTGGGTAAATACCCGCAAAGACCATTGGTTTTACTTCTTGGAAACCCTTAATCATTTCTTTCGTCGGATTAAGTGCATTCGTAATCGTATCACCAACTTTTACTTCTTTGGCCACTTTAATACCCGAAATAATATAACCTACGTCACCGCAATCAACATAATCACGAGGTTCTTTGGTTAATCGCAAAATTCCGACTTCATCCGCAAAATATTCTTTGCCAGTTGCCACAAATTTTACTTTATCACCCTTATTGATTCTACCATTCTTTACTCGGAAAATTACCTCAATTCCTCTAAAAGAGTTGAAAGTAGAGTCGAAAATCAATGCTTGTAGCTCAGCTTTCGGGTCGCCAACTGGTGGTTTGATTCGGTGAATAATTGCTGCCAAAATTTCATTAATACCAATACCTTCTTTGGCACTCGCCGGAATGATTGAGTCACGGTCACAGCCAATCAAATCAACAATTTGGTCTTTTACCTCTTCGGGCATTGCACCTGGTAAGTCAATCTTGTTTAAAACAGGAATAATTTCAAGGTCATGCTCTAATGCCAAAAATAAGTTACTAATTGTCTGTGCTTCAATGCCTTGGGCTGCATCAACAACCAACAAAGCACCTTCGCAAGCAGCAATCGAACGAGAAACTTCATAACTAAAGTCAACGTGGCCAGGGGTGTCAATCAAGTTCAATACGTATTCTTCGCCTTCAAACTTATAATTCATCTGGATTGCATGACTCTTGATGGTAATACCACGCTCACGCTCTAAATCCATATCGTCAAGCACTTGGGCTTGCATATCTCTACCCGAAACTGTTCCTGTAAATTGTAATAATCGGTCGGCAAGTGTACTTTTACCGTGGTCGATGTGTGCAATGATGCAAAAATTACGAATATTTTTCATTCATGTAGAACAGGTTTCTAACCTGTTTTGTTCGTGTTATATTAGTTAAGAATTAAGCCGAAACGTAATTCTGATATTATTTTATTGACATACGTTAACTCAAACAAACAGGTTGAAAACCTGTTCTACCGCAAAATTAGTAAGAAAAAGGCAGATTTTTAAAGATATTTTTTGCCAACCAAATAATTTGTGACATAATCCTTCACCGCATCTTCGAGGCTTGTAAATGGTTTTTTGTAACCAATCATACGAAGTTTGCTCATATTAGCCTGGGTATAATATTGATATTTATCTCGAATATCAATCGGAGTATCAATAAAATCGATGTTTGGCTCAAGATTGAGAGCCGCAAATGTAGCTTTAGCGAGGTCGAGGAAAGTACGAGCTTGGCCTGTCCCTAAATTATAAATACCCGAATTTCGGCGTGAGTGCATCAAGAAAATACACACATCAACCAAATCTTTTACGTAAATAAAATCACGCATTTGTTCACCATCTTTGAAGTCAGGGCGATGCGATTTGAAAAGTTTAATATTGCCGTTTTTGTTGATATTATTAAAGGAATGGAAAATCACTGAAGCCATACGTCCTTTGTGAAATTCGTTCGGGCCATATACATTAAAGAATTTCAAGCCAGCCCAAAAGAAAGGAGCATTTTTTTGTAGTAAAGCCCATTTATCGAAGTCATTTTTCGAATCACCGTATGGATTTAGAGGCTTTAATTGTGGAATGACGAGTTCGTTATCGTCATAACCCAATTCACCTGCTCCATAAGTAGCTGCTGATGAAGCATATACCAAAGGAATTTGAAACTCATGACATTTTTTCCAAATACGTTTTGAATAATTGAGATTCAAGCGGTCAAAGATTTCAGTATCGAATTCGGTAGTATCGGTTCTTGCTCCAATATGAAAACAGAATTCAACCTCAGCTTGGTTTTTTTCTAACCATTCAAAGAAATTGTCTCGATGTACAAACTCTTGAATTTTCTTGCCTTCCAAATTTTTCATCTTTTCTTCATTTGAAAAATCATCAACGGCAATTATGAAATTAAAGTTATCCTGATTCAAACGCTGAATCAAGCAACTTCCGATAAAACCAGCTGCACCTGTTACAATTATCATAGTGTATATCCTATTTTTTTTGAAATAGTTTGCAAAATTATAACATTGTAACTTATAAATCCATACACTAAACTTTGATTAAATTGTACTTTTTTAAGAAATGCGAGTATTTTGAACAAATAAGTTTTTTTGTTGGTAATTTTGCAAAAAAATTAAACAAATAATGATTTTTATTACAAGAAGAGAAACCTTCAACGCTGCTCATCAACTATATAATCCGCATTGGTCGAAAGAAAAAAACTTAGAGGTTTTCGGACTTTGCTCCAATATACATGGACATAACTGGGAACTTTATGTAACAGTTAAAGGTGAAATTAACGAAGAAACGGGCTTTGTGATGGATTTGAAAGACCTCAGCAAAATCATGAAACAAGAAATTGTGAATAAAGTTGACCATACTTTCTTGAATACTGATGTTGAGTTTTTGAAAGGAAAGTTGCCAAGTACAGAAGTTTTTGCGGTAGAAATTTGGAAAATCCTACAACCAATCATTCCAAATTATTGTCACGGTCAATTGCACTGTGTTAAGTTGGTAGAAACCGCTAATCATTTTGTGGAATATTATGGGAAATAAATTGAGAATTAGGAATTAGGAATTAAGAATTTTTGAAACATAATACCTTTGTTAGGTTATGTGAAAATTAAAATTCATTCTTCATTCTACATTCTTAATTCTTAATTGAATTATGAAATACTTCATCATTGCAGGCGAACGCTCGGGCGATTTACATGGCTCAAATTTAATAAAAGCTATTAAAAATGCCGATTATCAGGCGGTAATAAAGGCTTGGGGTGGAGATTACATGCAAGAAGCTGGGGCAGAAATCACAAAGCACTACCGAGATTTGGCCTTTATGGGTTTTTTGGAAGTAGTAAAAAACTTGCCAACAATTTTAGGTTTCATTGGAGAATGCAAGAAAACTATCGAAGAGTTTAAACCTGATGCAATTATACTGATTGATTACGCAGGTTTCAATATGCGAATTGCCAAATGGGCAAAAAAGGAAGGTTACAAGGTTTTCTATTATATTTCTCCAAAAGTTTGGGCATGGAATCAGAGCCGTGCGTGGAGTCTGAAAAAAAATCTCGACCGACTTTTTGTAATTTTTCCGTTTGAAGTTGAATTCTTTCAAAAATATAATTTTGAAGTAGAATTTGTCGGAAATCCGCTTTTTGATGCCATTGCCACGTTTAAACCTTCTACCGATTTTTTGATTAGACATAACTTATCTGACAAAAAAATCATAGCTTTATTGCCAGGAAGTAGAAAACAGGAAGTTGAGAAAATGCTCAATTTGATGGTAGCAACTCAAAGTAAATTCACTGATTATCAGTTTGTTATTGCAGGAGTTGGCAATTTGTCTTTAGATTTTTATAAACCTTTTCTGAACAAAAATATTAAACTTGTAATTGACCAAACCTACGATTTATTATCGCACAGTACGGCTGCTTTGGTTACATCTGGTACTGCTACACTCGAAACCGCTCTTTTTGGTGTTCCGCAAGTGGTTTGCTATAAAACAAGTAATATTTCATATCAAATAGGTAAGTTGGTCATAAAAGTGCCTTTTATTTCGTTAGTAAATTTAGTGGCTCAAAAAGAAGTAGTGAAAGAATTGATTCAAGATGATTTGACGATTGAGAATTTATCAAATGAATTAGATAAAATCATTAATAATGAATCATTTAGAAATCAACAAATGCTTGAATATAAGCAGGTAAAAGAAAGTCTGGGTGAAGTAGGGGCATCCGAAAAAACTGGACGAAGAATTGTAGAAATATTAAAAAACTCAAATTAAATTACAACAAAAATGACTATTAAAAACATTTCGATTGCTCTAACACTTACATTTGTTACACTTTTTTCGTGCAAAAAAGGCGAAACAACTGTTACGCCAAAAACGAAAACTGAATTTTTGGCAGGTACAAGTTCAAAATCTTGGAAAAATACAAAAGCAATTGCTGCAAACGGTGGCCTAACGATTGATTTAGTAAACTCACAGCCTACTTGTGTGGTTGATAACATCCTTACTTTTTCGGCTACAAAAACTTACGAAATCAGAGAAGGTGCAACAAAATGTAATACTGCTGACCCAGATTTAGTTTTGAAAGCAAACTGGGGTTTCAACGCAGATGAAACCAAGTTTACAGTTGATAAAATTAGTTTTCAAGGTCGTCAATTCGATAACATCAGTTTTGATATTGTTGAGTTAAACGAAAATATTTTTGTGGGTAAAACTACTTTGACACTCAATAATGTAAATTATGAATTTTCGGCAACTTTTGAGCCTGTTAAGTAAGTGATTGTATAAAAACTTAAAGAATATTTAAAATCCTATTTATATTAAGTCTAAATTTGCGAACATTTACTGCATAATTTTTGTTGCATCATATAGAGTAAATCAAGCAAAACAATAGCATGAGCAAAGATTTAGAATTATTAGAAGAACTAACCACATCCGAATACAAATACGGATTTTACACAGATATTGAAGCTGACGAAATTCCTGCTGGCTTAAATGAAGATGTCATCCGACTCCTTTCTGCAAAGAAAAATGAGCCAGAGTGGATGCTTGAATACCGATTAAGTGCATACAGAGTTTGGCAAACCATGACCGAGCCAACTTGGCCTAATGTTTCGTACAAACCAGTTGATTTACAGAGCATCAAATATTATTCTGCTCCAAAACAACAAAAAGTTATCAATAGCCTTGATGAGATTGACCCAGAATTACGCCGTACTTTCGAGCGTTTGGGTATTTCATTGAAAGAACAAGAACGTTTATCGGGTGTTGCGGTAGATGCCGTAATTGACTCAGTTTCGGTAGCAACAACTTTCAAAGCTAAGCTCGGCGAATTGGGTATTATTTTCTGCTCAATTTCTGAGGCAATTCACGAACATCCTGAGCTTATAAAAAAATATTTAGGTTCAGTAGTGCCAGTAAAAGATAATTATTATGCAGCTTTAAATGCGGCAGTTTTTTCTGATGGTTCGTTTTGTTATATTCCCAAAGGCGTTCGTTGCCCAATGGAATTATCAACTTACTTCCGTATCAATGCGGCAGGAACTGGGCAGTTTGAGCGTACATTAATTGTGGCCGACGAAGGTTCCTATGTGAGTTATTTAGAGGGTTGTACAGCTCCTATGCGTGACGAAAACCAATTACACGCTGCTGTAGTTGAGATTTTTGCCCATGAAAGAGCAGAAGTGAAATATTCGACAGTTCAGAACTGGTATCCAGGCGATAAAGACGGAAAAGGTGGGATTTATAACTTCGTTACGAAACGTGGTTTGTGTTTTGGTGAAAACTCAAAAATTTCGTGGACACAAGTAGAAACTGGTTCGGCCATCACTTGGAAATACCCATCAGTAGTATTGCGTGGCGATAACTCAATTGGAGAATTCTACTCGGTTGCGGTGACAAACAACATGCAGCAAGCTGATACTGGTACAAAAATGATTCACTTAGGAAAAAATACTAAGAGTCGTATTGTATCGAAAGGTATTTCGGCAGGAAGAAGCCAAAATTCTTACCGTGGATTGGTTGATATTTCAAAACGTGCTGAAAATGCTCGTAATTTCTCGCAATGCGATTCACTGCTTTTAGGCGATAGATGTGGAGCTCACACATTCCCCTATATTGAAGTAAAAAATTCTTCGGCATCTGTAGAACACGAGGCTACTACTTCAAAAATCGGTGAAGATCAATTATTTTATTGTAACCAGAGAGGAATTCCGACCGAGCAAGCCGTAGCATTGATTGTGAATGGTTATGTAAAAGAAGTTTTAAACCAATTACCGATGGAGTTTGCTGTGGAGGCACAAAAATTACTCGAAATTTCGTTAGAAGGTAGTGTAGGTTGATTTTAAAATAAAATTTATATTATAGAAAAGGCTGTCATTTGGCAGCCTTTTTGTTTAGATATGAAACACAATTTTGTAAATTGTGCCCTTAATTTATTCAATTTCATCTATGAAATATCTTCTATTCATCATATTTTTCATTTGTGGTTCAACTTTCTTGAATGCCCAGAGTGGGAGGGTGCAAGTAGCCTTCTTGGGTGTTTTTCACATGGGTGAAACACCTGATTACGTAAAAGGTGGAATAGATGATTTGCTTTCAGCCGAACGCCAAAAACAAGTGCAAGAAGTGGTCGATGCTTTGGCAAGGTATAAACCTGATAAAATTTTTGTTGAGAATACGCCCGATGCACAACCTTATTGGAACACTGTTTATAGAAATTATTTGAATGGTTTTCGTCCCGCCGAAAAAAGTGGCGAACTCAATGAGATTTTTCAGATTGGCATTAAACTGGCAAAAAAAATCAATAATCCTGTCGGTGTGACTTGTATTAATTATGTTCAACCAGATTTAGCTTTAGGAATGCGAACTGCACGCAATAAGATTGATACGCTTCAGACTTTTTACGCCCATGAACTCGAACGTGCCAGACCAACTTATGATGCCTATTTCAAGCAAAATCCAAGTGTAAATAGATCATTTAATGAGTATTTGAGTAATTATGAGACATGGAAAAAACTTCCAATTAAAGAACATTTAATGAATCTAAATTCTGAGAAAAGTATCGCAACGCTACATTATTTTAATATAACTGGTTGGATGGATACTAATACGAATGGCTACGGAGCGGAATTTACTGCCAAAGAATATTATCGTAATACTAAAATTATGCAAAATATTTTGTCCAGCGTCAGCCCTTACGACCGAAAACTGCTCGTAATAATCGGCGGAGGGCATGTTCAGATTCTAAGAGATATGTTAAAGTCACACCCATATTTTGAAATTGTAGATGTTAGAGAAATTTTGAAATGAAAATTTCTTATTTCATTGATGACAGTTTCGACTGACGGCAATGAAGTTTTATACCATTCTCATCAAACCAAAGGTATTGGCCTATTAAACCTTTCTTCCAAAGAAATAAAAGTTTCAGTGCGATTGATTCCACCAACTTTCTGAATTTTATCATGTAGCACTTCTCGTAAATGCTGGGTATCTCGACAAACGATTTTTACGAAAATACTATACTGACCAGTCGTGTAATTAATGCTCACTACTTCTGGAATATTTTCTAATTGGTCGGCTACGGTATCATACAATTCACTTTTATCAAGATAAATACCTAAGAACGCACTGATGTCCCAACCGAGTTTTATTGGGTCAACGATTAGTTGAGAACCTTTTACAATGCCCATTTGCTCCATTTTGTTCATTCTTACGTGAACAGTTCCACCAGAAACAAAGATTTTTTCGCCAATTGTTGTATAGGGCATCTTTGCATCTTGCATAAGCAAGGATAAAATCTTTAAATCTGTTTTATCAATTTCTAAATTTTTTTCCATTTTTAAAAACTTGAATTATGAATTTGTTAATAAAATTAATAAAAAAATATGAAATATGTAAAGTTTAAATATTTTTTATAAAATATTTGCAATGTATATCTTTTTTGTATTAACTTTGTAACATCAAAATAAGACAAAGCACCACAATTACAGCAAAGTTTTAGAGTTTTGATTTATACTGTAAGGTGATGAAATTGGCAGCCATGCCCTCCTGTCTCGGGGGTGGTGAATATAGGACAAACGCAGCATAAAGCCGGACTATCTTAGTCGACTGGGATTGACCACCAAATTTGTACTGTGGCTAACTACACCGTGGGCGGTTCGACTCCCCCTCTTACAGCAAGCAATTTAAAAGTGTGAAAGAATATTTTAATTGATAAATTTCTTTCATACTTTTTTTTTGAGTATTTTTGCTTAGTAAAAATATTATTTGGTTTTTAGTTTGTTGATGAAGTGTAATTGCGACACGCAATCCCGAATTGAGGTTTGCGTGTTTTTTTGTGTATATAAAACACGAATGTTTTATTTCCAATCAAGAATCATTTACTTTGTGTTTCTGACTGAAACAAACCTAAACCATGATTCAAGAAAAAGCCTTTTTTACAAATGATGCCGTAGTACTTGGAATTTTAATGGCTTCGTTGGCTATTATTTTTTATTCAACTACACTAAAATCGTTTGATAAATTCTATAAAATTGTTCCTTCGATACTGCTTTGCTTTTTTATACCAGGTTTATTGAGTTCGTTTAATATCATTTCTGCGACTGATTCGCAACTCGACGAAACTGCTTCTCGCTTCTTTTTGCCTACTTGTTTGGTCTTTTTTACTTTGAGTATTGATATTGAGGCTATTAAGCAATTGGGAGGCAAAGCTTTGTTTGTCTTTTTTGCAGGAGCTGTAGGTGTGATGGTGGGTGGGCCAGTCGGAATTTGGGTAGGAAAAATGATAGACCCAACTTTCTTAGGAAAAGATGGTGAAGAAATTTGGCGAGGCTTGGCTACGATTGCTGGAAGTTGGACAGGCGGAAATGCCAATCAGCTGGCTTTAAAAGAAATCTTTCAACCATCACCTGCTGTTTTTGCCCAAACGAGTGTGATTGACGTGCTTTTTGCAGAATTATGGTTGGGCTTGCTGCTTTATTTCGTGGCAAAAGCCGCAATTATTGATAAAAAAATGAAAGCAGATGCAAGTATCATTAAAGTGATACAAGACAGAGTAGAAATTGAAAGTGCCAAGCAAAAGAATCCAACCTTCCAAGAATTATTTTTATTATTGGCTGTCGGGTTTGGAATAACTGGTCTTGCTCATATTGTTGCCGATAATGTTGCTCCTTTTATCGAAACCAATTATCCTAATTTGAAGGCTTACAGTTTAGCCTCCAAGTCATTTTGGATTGTGACAGTTGCATCGCTTTCAGGTTTTATTCTATCTAATACAAAAGCTCGTAACCTTGAGCGATTCGGGGCTTCTAAAATTGGTACATTGTTTCTTTATTTTCTGATTGCTACCATTGGTATGCAGCTACACATTTTTGAAGCTTTTAATAATCCGATGTTGTTTTTAGTTGGTTTAATTTGGATTTTGATTCACGCAATCTTCACTATTGTTGCGTCATATATAGTTAAAGCTCCTTTTTTCTTTACAGCTGTTGGTTCGCAAGCAAATGTTGGGGGAGTAGCTTCTGCTTCAGTCGTTGCAGCCGCTTTTAATCCTTCACTTGCTCCGATAGGTGTATTATTGGCAATTCTTGGAAATGCCGTTGGCACATATTGTGGTTATCTTACTGGACTTGTAATGCAATGGATTTCAACTCAGTAAAGTCCATCTTATTTACAAATTAGTTATTTTGTGTACCTTAATCGACGTACGTCCCTAAATACATTTCTTAGGCATTATATTTGCTCATTTTTCTGTACAAAATTGAGCGAACATGAAAAAGTTATTTACCCTTTTGCTGGGGTTTGTTGTTGTGTGTAATGCTCAACAGAATCCACCTAAAAAGTTTGATTATAGATTTGAGATAGGAAGCTATTTTTCAATCAATAATAAGTTGCCTTTTTGGCAAAGTTCAAATCAGTTTGGAAGCATTCCGAGCGACTTACCAGCTTTTCTTTGCCGTCAAAGTATTAAAACCCAAAAAGATACACTCAATAGATTTTTTAAATTTGATTATGGTTTTGAAGCCGTAACTATTCTTGGTAAAAAACCTCAGTTATTACTTCCTGAAGGCTTTCTGTGTACAAAACTTGGTAAGTTTGAAGTTTATGCAGGGCGTAGAAAAGAAATTTTTGGAATTGTAGATACACTTTTATCCTCTGGATCGGTTTCATGGTCAGGAAATGCCATGCCAATTCCAAAAGTACAAATCGGAATGCCAAATTATACTAAGTTGTTTTTTAAATGGCTAAGTTTTAAAGGGACTTATTCACATGGGTGGTATGGAAACCAGACTTTTACCAAAGGTCATTATTTACATCAAAAATCACTTTTTTTAAGAATCGGAAAACCATCTGCATTATTGAATATTTATAGTGGTATAGTGCATAATGTAACTTGGGGTGGTACTCCCAAGAATACTTTTCCAATTGGAGATGACCGACTTTTAAATGGAAAATTTCCAGCTGATTGGTATGTTTATGGGAATGTAGTTTTGCCGCTTAAAAGTCTTTGGCGTCAGACTGATAAATATTATACCTACAATGCTTTTGAAACAACCAATCATTTTGGAAATCAACTCGGCTCAGTTGATGCTGCCGCTGAATTTAAGTTTAAGAAAAGTAGATTAATGCTTTATCGCCAATTTTTGTTTGAAGATGGTCAATTATTTGGTCTGACAAACACCGATGATGGTCTTTATGGTTTAAGCTTTACGCCTAATCCTAAGTCATCTTTCAAAAGAGTAGTTTTTGAATATTTGTTTACAAAAAACCAAGGTAGATATGTGGCAGGAATAGGACGATTATTGAATTTACCTGACCGACACCCCAACGAAGAAAGCTTTTTGTTTAATCATCAACAGTATTTTGATGGTTGGTCGTATAACCGACGAACTATTGGAACCCCATTTTTAACTCCCGAACAAAACATTAGAAATGAAAATCAACTCGGAAATGGTAATGTTTTTGTGAATAATAATCGAATTTGGGCATTTTATGGAGCTTTATTGAATCAGATTGGCACAATTAGTTTTTCAAATCGACTTTCTTTTAGCAGAAATTTTGGAAATACGAGTTTGCTGGGGAGAATTATCGAGCCAGTTGACCAGATTTCATATTCTATAAATACGAATGTGCCTTTAAGAAGACTAAAAGCAGATTTGAATGTCAATGTCTCGGTTGACCAAGGTGATTTGATTAAAGATAATTATGGAAGCTACATTTCAATAATAAAAAGATGGTGATTTGTAGGTTATATTACCATTAGATAATTTTTTATAAAATTAGTTAAACCAATGCAACAGATTTCAGTCAAAACTTCGTCTTAACAATAACCTAATTATTTTTTACACATACTAATCCATATTGAAACAATGATTGAAATGAAAACAAAGATATTTTTGAAAGATTCTCAAGGGAGAGTTCTTGAAATGAGAGATCTCGAAAAAGAAGTGAATAATGAATTTGATGTAGATAAGCTAAATGATGGAGTGTATTTTGTTGAGTTGCTTCTGCCTCATGGAAAGGCAATAACCCATCAATTTATAGTTAATCATAATTAAGAATAGAAGAGTGGTATGCCGAAACATACCACTTGTTTTTTACTTATAAATTTCTTTTCTGGCTGAAAGTAGTGTATTGTACATTAGAGCAGCTACAGTCATAAGGCCAACACCACCAGGTACTGGTGTGATATAACTACATTTAGGAGCAACCTCATCAAATTTTACATCTCCTTTGAGTGCAAATCCACTTTTCTTTGTAGTATCGACAACTCTTGTAAGACCAACATCTATCACAACGGCACCTTCTTTTACCATATCGGCAGTAATAAATTCTGGTTTGCCAAGGGCTGCGACCAAAATATCAGCTTGTTGAGTAATCTCAGCTAAATTTGTGGTTTTACTATGCACCAACGATACCGTACAGTTACCTGGGTAAGTATTGCGTTGCATCAGAATACTCATCGGTAAACCTACAATTTGACTTCTACCAACAACCACACAATGCTTACCAGCAGTTTCAATGTTATAGCGTTTGATTAATTCCAAAACACCAAAAGGCGTTGCCGAAATGTAAGCAGGCAAGCCTTTTGCCATTCGGCCAATATTTATCGGATGAAAGCCATCGACATCTTTGCGTGGCTCAATGGCTTCAATAACTTTATCTACGTTTATATGTGCAGGAAGCGGAAGCTGAACAATAAAACCATCAACATCATCATCTTCGTTGAGTTGTTGAATGATTTCGAGAACTTCTTCTTCTGTTGTGCTTGAATCACGGCGAATCAGCGTCGATTTAAAACCAATTTCTTCGCAAGACCTGATTTTACTTGCGACATATGTTTCACTTGCACCATTATCGCCAACTAAAATTGCTGCCAAATGTGGAATTTTACCACCATCGGCTTTTTGTTTTTCGACTTCTATTTTGAGTTCTTGCTTTACTTGAGCAGAAATAAGTTTACCATCAATGATTGTCATGGAGCTAATTTTTTTATTTAAAGTGCAAAGATAGGGCAATGAATTTAGAATTGAAAATTAAGACGGGGTCGCCCGAGTGATTAAGAATTTTATGGCAGCAGTATAAAGTTAATTACGATTACCGAGCAGAGCTGAGGCTTTTAATTACTTTTTCCATATCAAACTCGTCTTCTCCACTTACATTCACAATACCTTTCAAATCCTTTCTCGGCTTACCGTATTTTAAGAACGACAGCCATACGTGGTCAATAAACCAAGTGGGTTCGTAGCCCCAACGGATATCCATTGCTCGACGAATAAGAAAGGTTCTTTTTGAAATTTTTACATGAAATTTTTTATCATAAAGTTGATTGATTTTATCATCATAAAAAGCAAAGAGGCCTTCTGCAATAACTACATCAAATCGAGTTTTGAAAAGTTCGATTACTTCTTGATATTGCTCAAAATCAATTGATTGTGGAGACTCCCAATCGGTTTTGTTTTTGATTTTTGGAATTTGTGTTTCAGGAAATACAAAATCATCTTGGTGAAAAATGATTGCTTTCTTTCCATTTTTTCTGAAATAAGTGACCAATAAATTGGCCAACGTACTTTTTCCCGAACGGCTCACGCCTCCAATTCCAATAATCATGTTATATATTTGAAAATACGCTTTTGAGTTAGATTTTGAGATTCTTTTACAAAGAAAATTAAATTTGATTATATTTAAATCAAAATCTCAAAAACCCTAAAAAATGAATAAAGATAAACTTTCTTACTATGCCAGTTATGTTGCAATTTTCTGCGGAATATTTCTTTTTATGATGAAACTATATGTCAATGAAAAATCATTAACAACTACCGTTATGGGGCTTCTATTTATAGGAATTGGTATTGCTGGATTGAGAATGTATAAGAGAAAATAAATGTTTACTTCATTTTTAAATTGTATAAACACTTCATCCTAACATAAAATGTATTTCAGAAAAACGTTATTATTATTGATTATTACTTCTTTTATTAAAGTTTCGGCACAAAGTTTAATCTATCTGCGTCCAGATAGGGTTTTTGATGGTGAAAAAGTTTTCGAAAAATATGGCGTAATTATCAAAGCTAATAAAATAGAAATTGTTGATAGTCAGGTAAATATCGAAAAAAACTTACCAAAAGATACTAAAATTGTTGATCTTAAAAATTGTACACTTTTACCAGGGTTAATTGAAGGGCACACGCATCTTTTTTTGCATCCTTACAACGAAGTGCCGTGGGATGACCAAGTATTGAAAGAATCTCGTTCGTATCGAACTGCAAGAGCGGTAATTCATGCCGAAAAAACACTTAAAGCTGGTTTTACCACTGCCCGTGACTTAGGCACTGAAGGAGCAGAGTTTGATGATGTTGGTTTGAAAAAAGCCATTGACGACGGAGTAATTCTTGGCCCCCGACTTTTGATTGCCACAAAAGCTTTGATTGCTACAGGTAGTTATGCACCACGTAGTTTTTCAGCTGATATAAAAGTCCCACAAGGGGCAGAAGAAGCTGATGGCGTGGATGATTTGATAAAGAAAACACGAAATCAGATTGGGAAAGGAGCTGATTTAATTAAAATCTATGCTGATTATCGTTGGGGCTTGCGTGGCGAAGCAGCTCCAACTTTTTCGTTGGAAGAAATAAAATTGATCGTAGCAACCGCTCAAAGTGCTGGCCGACCAACGGTTGCTCATGCTTCGACCGTTGAAGGTATGCGACGTGCAATTTTAGGTGGCGTTGAAACAATTGAACACGGCGATAATGGCACGCTTGAAATTTGGAAATTGATGGCTGAAAAGAATGTGTATTTGTGTGCAACATTGGCAGCAGGCGATGCGATTAGCCAATATAGAGGTTGGAAAAAAGGTGTTGATGATGAACCTGATAGAATTAAGAAAAAACGAGTATCGTTCAAACAGGCTTTAGAAGCAGGAGTAAAGATTTGTTTTGGTGGTGATGTGGGTGTTTTTGCTCATGGAGATAACGCTCGTGAGCTTGAAATGATGGTTGACTATGGAATGCAACCAACAGAGGCTTTAAAGTCGGCAACGAGTGTGAATGCCGATGCTTTTCATGTGAATTATGAAGTTGGACGAATCAAAAGTGGTTTAATGGCCGATATTGTGGTGGTTGAGGGGAACCCAACTAAACAAATTGCGGATATAAGAAAAGTAAAAGTGGTTATGAAAGATGGTAAATTGATAAGTTTAAAATAATCTTAAAACCGATATACCTGAATGTTTATGGATTCTGTTTAGGTAATCTACTAATAGTTCTTTAGAAATAATTACCTTTTTTTGCTCATAAGAGGCATGAAGTAAATAAACTCTACCATTTTGTCGAATTGCAAATCCTTCATGATTAAAATCTAAGCCATCAACGTTTGAAGTTATGGCTATTATATCACCGTCTTGAATTTGATTTTCTACTTTTTCCAATTTCCACTTTGGGATATAATAAAAGTCAAATTCATTAATTTTTTTTTGGTATTCTTTTATTGCTAAAAAAGAAGTTTCGTCTTTTAAATTTGGATATAGCTCCCGGTTGGAAGTCATAAAATTCAGACTTTTTTTCTGTTTAATCCCCCCAATTTTGCTTGTAATATCTTGCAAAACATCATTTTGCTCGGCTTGAATAATCCACTCTTTAAAGTAGTGTAGCCTTGAGGCATAGCCTTGTACAATCCCATTTCTATAACGAAGCTCGGTAAGTTGATTTTTGTATTTTTCAAATGTAGGTGAGCCTGCATGATTGATGAGACTCATGGCTATTACGTTTTCAACAAACGTTGAGCAGTCGAAATCTCTCAAATTACATACTAATTGTTCTTTCGAGTTGCCTTCAAGTGTGCCTGCTTTATAGGGTTTTCCAATAAAACTTTTGGCAATTGTGATAGCAGTTTGTGCCTTCGTTTCTCCCTTAGCCAATTTCATTTTCTGCATAAATATTGTTTCATCAGCACTTTGAGCTAATGTAATATTGAGTGAAAAAACTATGAAAAAGAGGCTAAGAATACTTTTCAGCAACATTTGATTAGTGATTTTGAGATTATTCGACAAAGGTATGCTTTCAATAATTAGAATTCAAACGATTTTGAATACGATTATTTAGAAGTTCAAGAGCAAAATTGTTTTTTTGATTATTAAATGCTACCGTTTGGTAAGATTCTTTGAAAAAAGATTGGATTGGTACACTTTTCGTTACTTTAGCTTAGTATAGGTTTTGAGAATTATTATATTTTTGATGACTTATGTACTTTTCCTTATAAAAAATTAAAAACATTGATTTAGTGATTGGATTGCTATATTTGATGTAATTCAATCACTATTTTTGTTTCATCAACCTATTATCAAAATTAAAATCTTCACTACGTAAGACCTTGACTTTTGAAAAATCAGGGTGAGCAGGATTAATTAGAAAATTATACTCACCTTCAACCACAACCGATGGCACTCGCAAAGTGAGATATTCGGCAGCACTCAACCACGAAGCACTTATTTTAGTCGTTGAATCGCTTGGTTCGATATTGTTCCAATCGTCGGGTAAAGATTTTGCAGGAATTGTCAAGATAGAATCATCTGGAATGTAAATAGTAATCAGTCGATAATTAAGCGGCAAGAAAGCGTTTGTGGTATGTACCAAGACTTCTACGAGTGCCAAGGCTCTCGTGCCTGCTGTATATAAAACAGCATCCCCTTTTCGATTCCATCGACCACCATGAATCTTCGCACCAGTACCCGATAAATCGTTGGCGTATTTTGCGGAAGATAATCTAAAAACTTCCATTAAGCTAAGATTCCATGTTCAATTCTACCAATTTCATCTAAAACCATATCAAACCCAAAATTGGTATCAAGGATTTCGACGGGTGTTTTTGATCCCAGAAATGGATTTGGATGACGCATCCAACCTTTGAAACGCTCTAAATCGCCCCAAACTTCAGTGCCTCTTTCGTATAGTTTAGCAAGTTGGATTGCTTTTTCTGAAGCCGTTTTTTCTAATTTTTTGTTATCAGGGTAGCGTTGAAGCGTTCTTTCTGAGAGATTAATGATAATAGCCAGCTCTTTTCCAGAAAACGATAACTGTTTTGCCATTTTCACGACAGAGTTTTTCGGAATTCCAGTTCTGGCCAATTCTATCAAATCTGATTGATTTTTGACCGATTGATTAAATAATAAAAACATAATTTATGACATTTGTCGTAAAATAAACGAAAATTGTCGTATTATCCAAGTTTTTAATGCTATTTTTATAGCATTAAAGCCTCAATCTCATTAATTTCAATTGGAATATTAGCCATTAGGTCTTCGTTGCCATTCTCAGTAATTAAAATATCATTTTCGAGCCTGATACCGAGTTTTTCTTCGGGAATATAAATGCCAGGTTCGCAAGTGAAAATCATTCCAGCCTTGAAAACTTCATAGCGATTGCCAACATCATGTACATCAAGCCCCAAGTGATGCGAAATTCCGTGAGGAAAATATTTTTTATAAAGCGGAGCATCTTCGTTCTGCCTATCAACTTCAGTTTGTTTCAGTAAGCCCAATTTTATCAATTCAATTTCCATAATTTTACCAACTTCTTTGCGTAGATTTTCCATTGTATTTCCTACAATGAGCATCTTTTTGGCTGCTTTCATTACATTTAAAACTGACAAGTAAACTTCTTTTTGTCGAGCTGTGAAACGGCCATTTACAGGCAAACAACGAGTAATATCTGCATTATAATTGGCATATTCTGCTCCAAAATCCATTAAAATTACCTCACCATCCCTGCACTGATTATTATTTGTGACGTAGTGCAGTACACAGGCACTTTCTCCCGAAGCTAAAATAGGAGCAAAGGCATGTCCACGAGAGCGATTCCTCAAAAAATCATGTGTGAGTTCGGCTTCTAATTCAAATTCAAGTACATTGGGTTTTAAGAACTTCGCCATTCTTACAAAGCTTTTTCCTGTAATTTCGATGGCTTTTTTTATCAAATCTATCTCTATTGGCTGTTTTATCGCTCGTAATTGGTGCATCAAAGGAGCAAGTCGTTCGATTCGATGAAGTGGAAATTTATGTTTAAATTCAGTAATAAATCTTCTTTCACGGGTTTCAAAACTCCATTCGCCACCATCGTGTTCGTTCAGATTTAAATAAACTTGGTCGGCCAAAAAGATGATTTTTCGTAAAACTGTTTCAAAACTACTTGTCCAAACTACTTTTTCAATGCCCGAAATATCGGTTGCTTGTTTTTTAGAAAGCTTTTCACCTTCCCAAACTTTTATGTGTTCGCTGGTTTCTCTCACCAGTAGAATTTCTCTGAATTTTTCATCTGGAAAATCAGGAAACAAAATCAAAATTGTTTCTTCTTGGTCGATACCCGAAAGGTAAAAAATATCGTTATTCTGGCGAAACCCAAAAGTGCCGTCAGCATTGGTTGGTAATACATCATTCGATTGAACAATTACCATCGAATTTGGCTTGAGAAGGCTCTTTAATCTTTCACGATTTGAAATAAAAAGTTGCGAATCAATCTTTTCGTAACGCATTTTCGTTTTTTATGTAGAATTTTTAGAATATTTGCGAAATTATAAATTATCAAACACGAATGATTCGATTCAACCAGATTTTCTCAATTTTTATTTTACTCTTAGCATCTGTTTTTAAAGTAGAAGCTCAAGAATCAAAATATTGGGTAGTTTTTATAGATAAAGATATTAGTGTGGAGCCTGCAATTTCTGAAAAGTGCAAAGAAAATAGACGAATGCTTGGGTTAAGCGAAAGTCAATTCTCTGATTTACCACTCACGAGAAAATACATTGCCGATTTAGAAAAGTCAGGTATTCGGCCACTTGTCAAATCAAAATGGTTAAATGCTGTATCAGTTAACTTATCTGAGGCTCAAATAGAAAGAGTAAAGAGGTTTGGTTTTGTTAAAGAAATCGTACCTATTGAAAGTCGGGCTGTGCTTGCAAGTATGAATTCACAAAAGCATACTAATAAAAACATCGGCAAGGTTCACAACCTTACCGATGTTAAACGTCAGCAAGAAGACGACCTTCGTGTTGATTTTGCGATGAAGCAAATTGGGATCGAACATTTTTTAGAGGCGGGCCTTACCGCCAAAGGTGTAACGATAGGTGTAATTGATGCAGGGTTTTTCGGTGCTAACGATACTCAAACCCTCAAACATTTGTTTGAAAGAAAGCAGATTTTAGGTGTAAAAGATTATGTAAACCCTAAGAAAAAAGACTATTTTGGAGAACGAGAATCTGCCTCTGATTTTCACGGAACCGAAGTTTTGAATGCTATTACTGGTAGAAATTATAAAGAAAACTTTCAAATTGGACTCGCTACAAACGCCAGTTTTTATTTAGCTCGAACCGATAGTGGTAACAAAGAATTTAGAGGTGAAGAAGACAACTGGATGGCTGCAATGGAATGGATGGATAGTCTGGGTGTACGATTGATAAATACTTCATTAGGCTACGCAAAAGGCTTTTCAAATCCGAAGGAAAGTTATACACCTGACCAAATGGACGGAAAAACGAGTGTAATTGCTCGGGCGGCCAAAATGGCAGTAGATGAAAAAGGTATAGTTTTGGTGGTTTCTGCTGGAAATGAAGGTGATGATAGTTCGTGGAGAATTATCTCGACTCCAGCCGATGTTGATGGTGTAATTGCCATCGGGGCAACCAACGAACTGGGTATGAAAATGGGTTATAGCAGTATTGGACCAGAGTTTTTGACTTATATGAAGCCCAATGTTTCATGTTTTTCACTTTTTGGAACATCGCTGGCTGCTCCTGTGATAACAGGTTTTGTGGCGTGTATGATGCAAGCACACCCAACTTTAAAGAATAAAGAAATTCGTTCAATTCTTGAAAAATCAGCTAGTCTTTATCCATACGGCAATAATTTTATTGGATATGGTATTCCAAGTGCTAAAAAAGCATTGAAATTAGCGGCAAAAAGACAGCTAAATGAAGCTGAACCGAGAGTTGTTGAAGTGGCAGAAAACGAGAAACAAGTTGAAATTCCGATGCCATTAGGAGAAATTGCGGTGGTTTTTCATAAGAAAAATGCAAGACATGTACTTACGCAAGAATCAGTTAAAGCAAAATATAATTTTATTCCTCTCAAACGTAATTCATCAGTAAAGCAAACAACTGTTATGACTCGTGAAGAAGTTGTGGAGGTAATTTGGAAATAAAGTCCCAAACACCTAATTCTACGCAATCTTAATCTGTTCTAAACTCTCCTTTAGGGGTTGGGGGTGTTTGGTCTCTTCAAAAACTTGGTTGTATAAAATTTGCCCTTATGGAAACGGAAATAAATATTTCCAACCCTAACAACGCTCATTTCTTTGACTTTCTCAATGTTTTCAATATCATCTTCAAGTGTGTGAATCGTGCCTTTTGTTTTCTTTGCTATTTGTATATAATCGCTCTGAAAAGCCACATTCTTTTCGTAAGTTTCGCCACAAAGAATAATGTGTACTTTTTTCTTTACTTTTGATAATTGCCTCATGTCTTTTACTTGCGTGCTATTATCTGCAATCATCACAAATTCATCTGCATCGGGAAAATGTTTTTGAGCATAAAGCAATGCTTCAATATTGTTTTCGGGTTTGTCTTTATTGTTTTCTGTATTGTTGATAGCAGCAAACATAGTATCCCAAAGTACGAGTTCATCCTTACTTCTGACTGCAAACATCTTTCCAGGAAGGCGACCACGAGTCTGACGCCCGAGGCTATCACAGTCAGTAAAAAACACTATTCCTTTAATTGATTGATTATCAGTATTTTCGCTCATCCAATCGAAAACTTGAGTGGTGTACGGAAACATCGTTGAGGTAATATCGCAGACAAGCACCACGTTTTTCCATTTATCAATATTTCTATCGAGAGCATCATACGAAGTTAGTTCATAAGTTTTGCCGAGTTCACGTACTCTCGAAATTTTATCACTCATCGAAACCGCACTTGCCGAAATAAATCTAATTTCTTTTTCGGCTAAATCGTCAGCAAGGCCATTCTTGAAAACTAATCTTTTGTTGGTTATTTTACTGAGTTTTACTTCATTTTCTGTTTGCTCACTGATTTCTTGGGTTTCGTTGTATAATTCTGGGAAAACTGGGGAATCGTTTACCTTTGCTATTGTTTCTTCAGTTGGTTTAGAAATAGCAGTATTTGGTGTAGATTTAGTAGCAATATTTGTCTGTTCTTCTGGTTCAGAAGGTTTAAGTTCGAGCGATAAAGGTTTGCTGTTCATGTAAAACTCTATAATTGGCGTTTCGCTCACAACTATATAAACCAAACTAAGCAACAGCAACCCAAAAGTAGGATAAAGGAAGCGTAAAGTTTTGCTAATAAGCAACTTACGTCTCATCTTTTTCCAGTCTTCGGGTGATTTTTCAGGACTTAAACCCTCAAGTTTTTCCCTGACAAACCGATGAAATTGTTGTTCGTCTTGCATGATTTAAAGCATTTTGCGGAGCTTCTCTCGAAGCAACCCATTGGCCAATGATAGATTTGCCCGAGATGTACTTTCTGCCATTTTGAGCATTTCTCCGATTTCTTTATGCGAATAGCCTTCTACGGCATAAAGATTAAAAACTAAGCGATAATTGGTCGGTAAACTTTGCACCGCTACCATGATATCTTCTGATGAAAGTTTAGCATAAACTGAGGTATCGCCAAAGTTTGGTTCTACAATATTTTCGGGTAATTGGGTGGTTTGGTTTTTAATATTTTTTCTAAAATGGTCAATCGCTACATTTATCATTATCCGTCTGAGCCATGGTTTGATGCGTTCGATATTCTCAACCCTATCCAAACTTTTGAAAACTTTCAAAAAACCATCATTCATTATTTCCAAAGCGTCGTCACGGTTTTCGCAGTAACTTAGACAGACCGACAAAGCAAAGCCGTGAAAATGCTCGTAGAACTTCTTCATAGCACTTTCTTTGCCTTTTAGGCAATCTTCTACTACTTCCATCAAACTATTAGAGTTCAATAGTGGCTTGCGGGTTAATGGGTTGAAGTAAATTTCTGTAGTTGCTGTAATCACGGAAAATTTACGTTTAGATGGGTGTTTTATCTAAGACGTAAATTCTCCGTAGAAACGCTGTCAAATTTATATATTTCCTCTCAAAGTAACAATAAAATTACGCCCAGCATTGCTGATTCCTGAGGCAAAATTGCGGTAGTTTTTGTCAAGAATATTCTCACATGCAGCCTGAATTTGTAAATGTTTATTAATCTGAAAAGCACTTCTCAAATTCAAAGTCCACCACGAAGGCATACCATCGGCTGTTGCATATTGTGCATTATCTTCTCCTTCTGGATTGTAATCAGCATTTTTTTTCCAGCCATTATAAAGACTAAATGCTTCGATTTGGAGTTTGTTTTTGTTGAATTTTATCGCCGTTCGTCCAAACATTGGCGGAATGTGATCAAGTGGTGTATTCTTATCGTCCTTGATTTTACCTTTAGTATTATTCAAAGTACTTGAAAAAATCAAATCAGGTGTTAATTTAGCATAAACTGCTACATTCCAGCCATTTATTTGAGCTTCACGAACATTTTGACTCGCTAAGACGGTACTTTTTGCACCTAAAAAATCAACGGTACTTTGTCCGTTCAATGTAAATGGAGCGGTAACGATTGCATTTTTGAATTGGGTGTAGAAATACGTAGCTTCGATTGTCAATACTTCACCAATTTGCTGATTGACTGATGCTTCGTAATTATACGTATATTCAGGCTTAATAGTTGGATTTGGTACAACTAAAGTTCCTGCCTTTGAGTCAAAAACTTTTGTCATATCATCAATATTGGGGCTTCTAAAGCCGCTCGAAAATAAAGCACTCAATTTTGTTTTATTAACAGGACGTGCAACAACTCCTAAATTCCCCGATAGAGCGTTGGGATTTTGAGTTACTTTATCATAAGGAAACGGGAAGAAAGTTTTGTCCTTAAATTCTGCATTTAAATTAATGGCATTGTATCGTAAACCACCATTGATATAAAATTTTTGCGAAATGTTTAGTCGGTCGGTTAAGTAAACTGCCAACGAACGCATCGTATTTTTACCATCCGGATAGCGAGTGCTTGCGGGCGTAATTACGTTTGTACTGATATTGAGGTTTGACGCCGTTGATTTTACATCATTATAGGCCAATTCTGCTCCGTATTGCACTGTATTAGCGTTGATAACTTTTTGGAAATCAGCATTTAAGGTAAAAACTTTTACATTTTCGATTTGACTTTTCTTGTTTAGATTATTGAAGTTTCGTGAAATTCGACTTTCTTCAATATCTTGAAAAGCGGCAGTAATCATACCTTTATCGTAAATTTTGGCATCTGAAAGCTCTAAATGATACGCCGCCAGAAACCTTTTTTCAGGGCCGTAATACCACTCCGAAAACCTTGGATTTGTACCAGAAACTTCTGTAAGGCGGTCATAACGAGGTACATCCGAACTGTTTGAATATTGTAAGTTAATCGTATGCTTCACTTTTTCTGACTGCTGATACATAAATTTCTGCAGAATATCATACTGAGTGTAGGCACTTCCAATTTGTTTATTGTAGTCAGTATTGGTCACTTTTGTGTCTTTTCCGTCAATTCGTTCGGCATAAAATAATCGTTTTCCAAAATCAGGAAACTTTTCTGTACGTTTATCGCCTTGAATCAAATCTCCGAAATCAGAATAAGTGATGCTTGTAAGCGAACCAAACTTTTTAAAACCTAAGTTTACGTCAGCATGAACCGTTTTTTCGTTCCAAGCAGAAGAGTATCGAGTGTATGCCGATGCTGAGATTTTATCCAAAGTCGGATTTCTACTCTTAAAGCTCATTACACCGCCAAGTGCATCGCTACCATATATTACCGAACTTGGCCCAAACAAAATCTCGGCACGGTCAAGCATACTTTGGTCGATACGTAAAACATTCTGTAAGTGTCCTGCTCTGTAAATGGCATTATTCATTCTGATTCCATCAATCACAACCAAAACTCGGCTCGATTCAAATCCTCTCAAGACTGGACTTCCGCCGCCGCCTTGGCTTTTTTGCACGAAAACATTACCCGAATTGATTAGTAAATCGCCCGTGTTGGGTGTATTCTGAAAGGCAATCTGATTTTTTGAAATTAAACTAATTTGATTCGGAAGGGTTCCTCTTTGAGCTTCAAATTTACTACCCGCAACTACCACTTCGTTTAGCGAAATGTTTTTTTCGGTCGAGTCGATTTGTGCTAATACCCTAAAAGGTAGAAGCATTAATATATATATGTATTTCATTATTAGTCAATTTTTTTTAACACAGATAACTATTGCACAAAATTGTGAATAGAGAAATAAACACTTCAATTGAATATCGAAGTGTGCTTCATAAAAACTTTATGTGCTAAAAGTAATCGGGTGGAGGAGAAGCTACCGACAAGAAAATTGTCAAAAGCTTGGCATTAAAGGTGAATTTTATGTGCAGATTTATTTTAAACTGAAAAGTGAACAGTGGCTTTTCAAAAATACTAAGAGGGGTTTTAAGAAAATTGAGGAGGATTTTTTGCGTTTTTTTGATTGGACTATTGGCTACATCTTTCTTAACCATTGATTCGATAGAACGATTCAGTTCAGTCTCTTTCTTATCTTTAAAACACCAAAGAATTACTTGACCGTCATGGACTTCTTTTCGCATGACATCATACATAATGCCATTCATTTCAAATTCTTCTTTGTCGTTATATTCGTTATTGATAATTCTAACGAGTTGGTTATCAGGGAGTTTATGAAGGATGCTATGTTTGATTTCGTGCCTGATATTTTTTCTTTTGATTTCAAAGTAGATAAAACAGCCAATTGAATTTACCAAGAATATAATAAAAAGCCCCCCAGCCAAGAGCCGACGAAATTGGTTTTTAAGGGATATCTTATTTGATTGACTGGGTTTCAATCGGATGAAGGTTAATTGCTGTTCTAAAAGTAAGTTTATTTCTTAGAACTTTTTTCTTTCTTTTCTTTCTTTTTAGGAAATTCGTAATCGAAACCGTTTTGCACTTTCAAATTATAATCAAAAAACTCTAAAGCTCTTTGTAAGTTACTCCGATTGACCGCCACAAAATAAGGATGACTACCATCGCCACGACGAATCAGGCGGGCATCTAATTTGAAAATTGTGCCTTCGGGATAATGGGCCACCAATTTAGACGGACAACTCACCTTCAAATCTCGTGGAACGCTTTGGCCATTAATCGTATTCAAACGCATACGTTTTCTGCCCGAATCAAAATAAGATTCGGCAAAAACATCTAAAAAGAAAATTTTGTTTAACTCTGG
Source organism: Emticicia sp. W12TSBA100-4 (assembly GCF_040253585.1). Taxonomy (NCBI): domain Bacteria; kingdom Pseudomonadati; phylum Bacteroidota; class Cytophagia; order Cytophagales; family Leadbetterellaceae; genus Emticicia; species Emticicia sp. W12TSBA100-4. Next base: position 41,778 of record NZ_JBELAU010000011.1, on the reverse strand, counting down.
AACTTCGTCCACTAACGACAACTGCATTAATTTCAATCTTTTATTGGTCATGGGCATCAACAGTTTAATCCATGAATATTGCAAATCTATGTAAAATTTCAGAAAATAATCAATCCTGTCTGTGATTTTTTGAGCAAAAAGCGTACCTTTGCACTTTCTTTTCGAGACATAACCAATAACATGGCAGAAGTTAAGATATTTTCTGGTACGTCATCTAATTATTTGGCGAGCCGAGTTGCAGATTTTTATGGCAAAGATTTAGGGGGTGTTAGCATCAACCGTTTTGCCGACAGTGAGATTTCAGTGAGTTTTGATGAGTCCGTTCGTGGCTGTGATGTATTCATTGTTCAATCTACTTTTCCACCGAGCGATAATATCATGGAGCTCTTGATGCTCATTGATGCCGCTCGTCGAGCTTCGGCTCACTACGTTTGTGCAGTTATTCCATATTTCGGATATGCTCGCCAAGACCGTAAAGACAAACCAAGAGTTGGTATTGCTGCCAAATTAATTGCCAATATGCTCACAGCCGCAGGTGCTGACCGAGTTATGACAATGGATTTACACGCTGGTCAGATTCAAGGTTTCTTTGATATTCCAGTTGACCATCTTGAAGGCACATCGGTTTTTGTTCCTTATTTAAAAGCACAAAATCTCACAAACCTTAAATTTGCTTCTCCTGACGTTGGAGGTGTTTCTCGTTGTCGTAAGTTTGCTTCATTTTTCGATGCCGATATCGTGATTTGTGACAAACACCGCAAAAAAGCCAACGAAATTGCTTCGATGCAATTGATTGGTGATGTTGAAGGTTCGGATGTTATTTTGGTCGATGACTTGATTGATACGGGCGGAACGATTTGCAAAGCTGCCGAATTGATTTTATCGAAAGGAGCAAAATCGGTGAGAGCGTTTTGTACGCACCCAGTTTTATCGGGTAAAGCCAACGATAATATTTCAAACTCGGTTCTTACAGAATTGATTGTGACTGATACGATTCCATTACGCCAAGTAAACGATAAAATCAAAGTTCTTTCGGTAGCCGAACTTTTCGGAAAGGCAATCGGACGAATTCGTGATAATGGCTCAATCAGCACCTTGTTTATAAATAATCAACAAATTTTAGGGCTTTAATTCCTAAAGATTATACCTTTAACTGAACTCTCAAGGTATAATATACACTAAAAAAACTCCGATTTGAGAGTAAGGAGAAAAAATAAAATGAAAAAAGCAGAGATTGTAGGGTATAACAGAGCGAATCTCGGTCGTACTGCATCGCAAGAATTACGTGGTCAAGGAATGGTTCCGTGTGTATTATACGGAGGAACTGAGCAAGTATCTTTTTATGTACCACAGTATTTATTCCGTCCGTTGTTGTTTACTCCAGATGTTTATGAAGTAACAATCAACATCGAAGGCAAAATTTACACTGGTATTTTACAAGATTCTCAGTACCACCCAACTACTGACAGCATTATCCACGCCGATTTCTTAGAAATCACGCCTGATAAAGTTATCAAAGTTGCAGTACCAGTAAAATTACATGGCCCATCAGAAGGTCAAAAGAAAGGGGGTAAATTGGTTCAGAAAATGCAAAAAATCCGTGTTCAAGGACCAGCTAAGAACATCCCTGATTATATCAACATTGATATCAAAGATTTAGATTTAGGTAAATCAGTGAAAGTTGGTACAATTGCAGAAATCGAAGGAGTGAAAATTTTGGAGGCTGCGAGCAATCCAGTTGCCTTTATCTCAATTCCTCGTGCATTGCGTGGTCAATAATCAATCGAGATTACTTATTGCTAATAGAAATGGCGAACTGAAATTCAGTTCGCCATTTTTTGTTTAGGCTATTTTCTTCATTTATAGTCAATTAATTGCTGATTTCTACTTCAATTCGTCACAAAATATGTGTACTTTAAACCCAACTTCGTTCCTTTCATAACATTTAGTTGGCTAAAGCAGGGCGAAATTTTTAATTTGAATATAAATTAGTTCAGATAAAACCTATTTAAACACAAACCCTATGCAATTAGTCATCTCCAATCTAAACAAAACGTATGCGAATGGTGTCCATGCACTCAAGGATGTCAATCTAACCATTAACCAAGGAATGTTTGGGCTTTTAGGGCCAAATGGTGCTGGGAAATCTTCGTTGATGCGAACTATCGCAACTTTGCAAGAGCCAGATAATGGTTCAATCACACTGGGTGATATCGATGTTTTGAAACAAAAAGATGATGTGCGAAAAACACTCGGATATTTACCACAAGAGTTTGGCGTTTACCCAAAAGTTGATGCTTATACATTGCTCAATCATTTAGCAGTTTTAAAAGGTATCACGAATTCGAGTGAGCGTAAGGCAGTCGTTGAAACTTTATTGCAGAAAACAAATCTTTGGGATGCCCGTAAGAAAAATTTAGGCGGATATTCGGGTGGAATGAAACAACGATTTGGAATTGCACAAGCGTTATTGGCGAATCCGAAACTAATCATCGTTGATGAACCAACTGCTGGCCTTGACCCCGCCGAGCGAAATCGTTTTTTAAATCTTTTGTCGGAATTAGGTGAAAATACAGTCGTAATTCTTTCGACACATATTGTTGAAGACGTGAAAGAATTATGCTCTGATATGGCAATTTTTAACAAAGGAGAAGTCCTATTCAAAGGAAGCCCTGATGAGGCCTTGAGTCAGATTACTGGAAAAATTTGGCAAAAACGCATCAATAAGGCCGAATTATCTGATTATAAACAGAATTTTAAGGTGATTTCAGAAAAACTGATTGGCGGAAATCCAATTATTCATGTGCTTTCTGACACCAATCCTGATGGGACCTTTACAGCAATTGCTGGTGATTTAGAAGATGTTTATTTCTCGAAAATTTTTGCTAACGCCTAACCCAAAACTAACTATGCTAAATGAAATACTTAGGTTTGAGTTTTCGTACCGTAAAAATCGACCTGCTACTTATATTTATTTTGCTATATTATTTGTCTTGTGTTTTGCGGCAGTTACCTCCAAATATGTTACGATTGGTGGAGTGGCTGGTGGACAAATCAAAGAAAATTCTCCTTTCAATTTGGCGTTCATGACCATCATCATGACGTTCTTCTTTACGTTTATTTGTTCGGCAATAATGGGTGTGGCTGTACTCCGTGATTTTGAACATAAAACCGAATCATTGATGTTCAGTACAACTATGTCGAAATTCGATTATTTGTTTGGGCGTTTTTTCGGTTCGTTCTTGGTGATGGTGCTGATTTACTGCTCTATTTGGTTGGCCTTTATGTTTGGTTTTGCCATCGGGAAGTTTTTGCCGTGGGACCCCTCTTGGAAAGAAAAAACAATGCTTGCCTTTGATGCCTGGGCTTATTTGCAACCTTTCATGGTTTGGGGAGTAACAAATCTCTTTATTCAAGGTGCAATTTTCTTCGCAGCAGGGGCATTGAGTCGTTCAACGATTGTTATTTATACGCAAGGTATAATTCTATTTGTGCTTTACCAAGTATCCGATACTTTACTACAAGATATTGATAATAAGACACTTTCGGCAATGCTCGACCCGTTTGGTGTCCGTGCATTTAGTATTTTTACTGAGTATTGGACTCCCGCCCAAAAGAATTCTCAGATTGTGCCGCTCGAAGGAATTTTAATTTGGAATCGATTAGCATGGGGAGGTTTTGGGCTTTTGGTTTTAGCCGCAACTTACTTTCTGTTTAGCTTTAATGTGGTCAGAAATAGTCTTTTCAAGAAAAAAGCAATCAAAGAAATCAAAGAAAAAATTAATCCTGAATTGGTGAAAATTCCAGTTGTTCAGCAATTTAGTGGTCTCAGTACAAACCTTTCACAACTTTGGAAACAAGCCGTTTTCTATCTCAAAATGATTGTTCGTGAAGTACCATTCATTGCCATTGTTTTTGTTGGCTTGGTAGATTTGACGGTTAGCTCGTTTTACTTTCAAAAAATGTACGGCACGAGTTCGTACCCAATTACAGCCAATGTGCTGGGGCTACTCAATGGTTTTGATATGTATTTTCTGATAATTGCAGTTTTCTATTCTGGTGAATTAATTTGGAAAGAACGTGTAACTAATATGCACCTTATTGTTGATGCCACTCCAGTGCCAGATTGGGTCAATTTACTGGCCAAATTTATTGGAATGTTGATAGTTTACGTTGGCTTACTTTTGATTTTGATTGTTGCAGGAATTTTAGTTCAAGCAGGACACGGATATTTCAATTTTGAGATAGGATTGTATTTTAAAACCTTGTTTACAAGTACACTCGCTTTCTTGGTGCTATATACATTGCTTTCATTTTTTGTGCAAGTCATGGCCAATAACAAGTTCATTGGTTTTGCGATGATGTTTGTTTTCTTCTTGGCTACATTTTTCTTAGGGGCAGCGGGTATTCAGCATCCATTGATAATGTTTGGCAGCGGAAGCCTCCGAGACTACTCTGATATGAATAAATACGGTCATTTCATTACATCGTTTTCATGGCTCAAGTTCTATTGGTTGATGTTGGTGGTCTTTCTATTTATAGTTGCCGTTGTTCTATCGGTTCGTGGTTCAGAAGCTCTTTTGAAAACTCGCATTAAAGTTGGTAAGCTTCGCCTTACTCGCCCAATTCTTACGTTTGGTATTTTTGCTTTCTTGGCGTTTATTGGGGCGGGGTGTTATGTGTTTTACAATACAAATAATATTAACAAATACGAGTCTAGAGAAGAACAAGAGAAAAAGCAAGTTGCCTACGAACAGACTTTAAAGAAATTTGAGAATTTACCTCAACCCAAAATAATTGATGTAAATCTAAAAGTCGAGATTTATCCGAGCAGCCGAGATTTTATCGCCGAGGGATATTTTTGGTTGAAAAATAAAACCGAAAAACCAATGGCTGATGTACACATTCAGAATGACATCAGACACAAAATGAAGCTTGAATATTTGAAATTTGATGGCGGAGCAAAAGCCAATAACCAATATGAAAAGTTTGGTTACACGATTTATACTTTGGCCAAACCGCTTGCACCACAAGATTCTGTAAAAATGTCTTTCAAGACAAAATTTGAAACAAATGGTTTTGTGGCTGGTGGCTCAAATACGGATGTAGTTTATAACGGTACATTCTTCAATAATACATATTTCCCGACTATAGGCTACTCAAATCAGTACGAAATTGGTGATGATGATTCTCGTAGGTCGAATAAATTACCTGAAAAAGAACGTATGATGGAGCAAAATAACCCAATTGGCTTATCGCAAAGCCTATTTGGTGATGATGCCGATTACATTCGTTTTGAAATGGTGATTGGAACAGAGAAAGACCAAACGGCTATTGCACCAGGGTATTTGCAAAAATCTTGGGAAGAAAATAATCGCAAGTATTTCCATTATAAAATGGATGTTCCGATGTGTAATTTTTATTCCATTGTTTCGGCACGATATGAAGTTAAGAAAGATAAATGGAATGGTGTAAACCTCGAAATTTATTATAACAAAGGTCACGAATATAATTTGGATAAAATGATGTCGTCGATGAAGGCTTCTTTTGATTATTTCTCAAAAAACTTTAGCCCGTATCAGTATCGCCAAATGCGAATTATGGAGTTTCCAAAATATGCAGAATTTGCTCAATCTTTTGCCAATACAGTGCCTTTTTCGGAGGGAATTGGTTTTATTCAGAAAATCTCTGACCCTGAAGAGGATTTAGATATGCCATTTTATGTAACTGCCCACGAACTTGGTCATCAATGGTGGGGACACCAAGTGGCAGAAGCAAATGTAAAAGGAAATGCGATGTTATCAGAAACGCAAGCTCAATATTCAGCTTTGATGGTAATGAAACACGCCGTAAAACCAGAATTAATGCAGAAGTTTTTGAAATATGAGTTAAACACTTATTTACGAGGCCGCTCGGCTGAACGCAAAAAAGAACAGCCACTTAATTTGGTTGAAAGTCAAGGCTACATTCATTATCGCAAAGGTTCGGTGGTCATGTATGCACTACAAGATTATATTGGAGAAGAAAAAGTGAATCTTGCCCTGCGTAATTTCTTGACTGATTGGCAATATCCAGGACCAGATTCTAAATTCAAACGCTATCCGACGAGCAATGATTTATTGAAATACATCAAGGCTCAGACGCCAGATTCGTTGCAATATATGATTACCGATATGTTTGAAACCATTACACTTTTCGAGAATAAAACCGAAAGTGTAAGCTACAAACAATTAAAAGATAAGACTTATGAAGTGACGATTAAAACCATCAGCGAGAAATTTAGAGCGGATAGTTCGGGAAATGAAAAACCAATTTCAATTAACGATTGGATTGATGTTGGTGTGTATGGAAAAGATGCTAAAGGCGAAGATAAGTTGCTCTATTTGCAGAAACGAAAAATTGCCAAAAAGGAAAATATTTTTACAATCATTGTAAAAGAAGAACCTAAAAAGGCTGGTATCGACCCTATAAGCAAACTCATTGACCGTCATAGTGATGACAATACTAAGACTGCCTCAAAAGCAGAAGGTGTGTAAATTATTTGTGGGGCGAACTTCCGAGTTCGCCCTTTTTTATGATATTTGTAGGTAATACTGAGAACAAGATGCGGTCGTCGCTCGGTTCGCCCCACATTTTTAATCCAAATCAATCGTATCTGTTCGGTCATCCTCCTGAAAGAACTCAACTTTCCAAGTGTGGTCGGCCAATAGAAATACTTTTGCCAGAAATTGGTTAAATGGAAATTTTCTTCCCCATTCGTTTGGAGCAACCATTGAAAGTATATCAGAACCATCTTTCTTTTCGTATAAATAATAAATATGCCCAATAATTGGCTCGAAACCCATTACGGCATCGTAGATACGCTCCGAAACTTCAATCCTATTTTGTACTTCTTTAGCTTGTTGGGCAAGCAATTCCATTTGGCGATAAATCTTGTTTATCTGTTCGTGGGTTTGCTGACGCATCGCCAATTGGGCTTTACCTTTTACCTTGCCCATGTCTTCTGGGCGAATCACTGCTCCGCCTGAGGTATGAGCATATTCGAGCAAACCTGGATTTTCAGCAACTTTTATTTTATCTATCGGATTGTGTTCCATCGCATAAGTTTAGTTTTAATTTCTATATTTTCACCGCCCCAATGTCTTTTCAATCGAAAGAAACTATGCTTATGGTGAAGTTAGTTTTGATAAAAAATCTATGTATTGCAAATATAATGGATAAAAAAACTATAAAAATAAATATTTATATATTTTTTATCCAATCTTTACTCTTTCTCAAGAAATATACCCTCACAAATAGCAACAAGAGAAAGTTTGTATTTGTTTATTTATTTGGATATTTTTGAAAACATATATCTATTATCATCGTTAATAAAAGAAAAACAGACTATGCAGGAAACAATGGCTAATGAAGTTGAAAACAAAGAAGTATTAAATGAAGAATCCAACCGCAATACGATTGACCGTAAAGAATTTATGCGTCAGGTTGGGCTAAGTTTTGGAGCAATTATGCTCATGAATTGTTTACAATCTTGCGGAGATGGTGGTGAAATTCCAGACCCAAATCCAACAGGAAACAGCGGTAAAGTAGATTTTACCATTAATATCAACGACGCCGCTTATGCAAACTTAAAAAATAAAGGCACTGCGGTGGTAGTAACGGCTCAAAGAGTAATTATTGCCCGTGTGAACGATACTAATGGAAGTTGGATTGCAGTCGATTCAAGATGTACACACGAGCAGACAACTATCAATTATCGTGCTGCTACCAATGATTTTCTTTGCCCAAATCATGGTTCTACTTTTTCATCAACTGGAGCAGTAACCAAAAGCCCTGCTACATCGCCGCTTACTCGTTATAACACATCTTTTGATGCAACTAATAATACTTTAAGAGTTTTTGCTTAATTTTGTAAAGCAAAATATTTATTCAACCCTTCTCAATTTGACAGATTGAGAAGGGATTTTTATTTTATAATATGATTTTTTTAGAAAGAGATGGCTCGTGTATCAATACTCAGCCCAATAATCCATACTACAAAAAAGTTTTTCAATTCAAAGAATTGTGGGAGTCGGGTCAAGAAACTTTCGAGATTAAGACTTCTGGCTCAACTGGTACACCAAAGAAAATTCTTCTTCACCGCAAGCAAATATTGGCATCGGTAAAAATGACTGCCAAAGCCTTTAATTTAGAAGAAGGAGATACTGCTTTTTGTTGCTTAAATATCGACTATATTGCAGGAATGATGATGCTTGTTCGTGCCTTTGAAATCGGTATGGACTTGTTGGTTGTCGAACCAAAATCAAATCCATTTGAAGATATTGAGAAGCATTTGTATATTCTAAAATCTAATCGAGGACAAAATTTCTTTGCATTTGTGCCTTTACAAATTCAAACTTTGTTGGAAAGTAAACCAATTTTTTCCGAAATCCTCAATTCAGCCAAAGCAATCATCATAGGCGGAGCGGCAGTCAATGATGCTATTCTTGAAAAAGTACAAACAATTTATCGTCCTGTGTATGTAACTTATGGCATGACCGAAACTATTACTCACATAGCTACCAAACGAATCAACGGTTCGGAAAAAGAAGATTTTTTTAATACACTCGATGGCGTTGATGTAAAACTCAATGATGAAAGTTGTTTGATGATAAAATCGAAAACTACTGATAATGAATGGATTACGACTAATGACGTAGCCGAAATTATCAATGGCAGTAGCTTTGTTTTGCACGGAAGAATTGATAATGTGATAAATAGTGGAGGTGTGAAAATTCAGTTGGAGAAAGTTGAAAAAGCCGCCGAAGGAATTTTGAAAAAGCTTTCGACCGATGAACAGAAACTCAGCGGGCGAAACTTTGTGTTTAGTCTGCCCGATGAAAAACTTGGAGAAAGACTAATTTTTGTACTCGAAAAAGAGGTAAATCACGTCTTTCCGAGTAAAGACGATGCAACTAAGATAGATATTCTGCAAGGTTTCAAAGAAATTTTGCCTAAATTTGAAGTCCCGAAGGAAGTATTTTTTGTGGAAAAAATGATAGAAACCCCAACGGGAAAAATTGATAAAATTAAAACTATAAATGCCTACGTTCTCCCTCAAATATCAAACGGCTGAAAATATTCCAGCACCATTTGCTCACGCCATTGAGATAAATGGAAGTTTTGACCAAGATTTAGAGTTAAGTTTTGAATTGACTTACCTCGACCGAGAAGATTTGACCGAAGATGAACTTTTTGATGAAGGCTTCACTTCAAATGATGATTTTACTTGGAAAGGCACATTGCCAAAAGTTTGGTCGGATGTGGTTTTTGGAAGTTTAAAGTCTGCTAATGAATTGTACATCAAGTCATTAGAGCCACATCAAGATTTTTGGCAGGTAGATTTTGAAGGTAAAAGTTTTTACCCGAAAAATACCGATGCGTTCAAATATTTGATTGAAGAACTCCAACAAGCAGTTTATGAAAAAGCTGGAAGAGAAGCACCTCTGAAATTAACATATCTAAAAAAACAGTCGGGCGAAAATATTGAAGTTTTTGTAAGTGCTTCGTTTATTGAGCGAAAATTACAGTTAGTTCGCACAAATATCATTGATGGCTCAAGCGAAACAAAGGTTTTAGTTTGGGACGAACTTAATTATATTTTAAAAAATACATTTTCTGGTGAATTTGAAGCTGAGTTTGCTCACAGCAAGAAACCATCGCACAAAGGTCTGTTTTTGAATGCAGGTGATGAACTTTGGTATGAAGTCGGAAAATCTTTGTTGATTCAGCCTAATAAGATATTGAAGATTATGAAAATGTAAATAGTCAATAGTTGGTAGTCCACAGTCAATAATATTACTGCGGACTGCCCGAATATTTATAACCTACAAAGCCTTTCTGCTGCTCGTTCGAGCATTTCGTCATCTTTCGCAAAACAAAATCTGAGTATTTTGTTATCAATTTTATCGGCATAAAAAACCGAAATCGGTATGGATGCGACACCAATTTCTTTTGTCCATCTGACTGCCAAATCGTAATCAGACTCTTCGGTAATATTTTTATACGAAACCATCTGAAAAAAACTTCCTTCGGCAGGAATCAACTCAAACCTCGAATCTTTTATCCAATTGATAAATTTATCTCGTTTTTCTTGATAAAACTGCGTTACCGACAGATAATTATCTGGTTCTTGCAAGAAATCGGCAAAAGCGTATTGAAATGGCGTTGGACAAGAAAAAGTAATCCATTGATGTGCTTTTCGGAATTCTGTCGATAAAGCTTTCGGAGCAAGACAATAGCCTAATTTCCAACCAGTTGTATGAAAAGTTTTACCAAACGAACCACAAACAAAAGTACGTTCTTCTAAATCGGAGTGCATGGCAGGCGAGAGGTGTTTTCGCCCATCAAAGATGATATGTTCATAAACTTCGTCCGAAACTACAAAAACATTGGTATTTTTAAGTATCTCCGCCAGCGAATCAATATCATTCTGAGTAAGACATTTACCAGTCGGATTATGCGGTGTGGTAAGCATAATTGCTTTTGTTCGCTCCGTAATTTTTGCTTTTACAGCCTGCCAATCAATCGCAAAATCATTTTCAGGTGAGAGTGTTACATAAACCGCTTTTCCACCGTTTAATTCTACACAAGGCACATAACTATCGTAAGCAGGTTCAAAAACTATCACTTCATCGTCTTGATGAATAATAGCAGTCATAACTGCATAAAGTGCTTCTGTACAGCCAGATACGATTGTAATTTCATCGTTTGGGCTGTAAGAAAGTCCATATAAATCCAATGTTTTTTGAGCAATCGCTTCTCGCAAGGGCATAATTCCCGCCATTGGGGCATATTGGTTCATTCCTTGCTTCATGTGGTGATTGACTAATTCGATAAGTTTTGGCGAACAATTATAGTTCGGGAAACCTTGTGAGAGATTTAAAGCACCAGTTTCAGCCGCCAATTGTGACATTACCGTGAAAATCGTTGTACCAATATTGGGTTGCTTAGAGGTAATTTGCATTTATTTTTTAATACGTTCTAATTCAAATTTCATTTCATCGACCAAATTTCCAAGTTTACTATAAGGAGTGGTTGGTTCGGGTAAAGTATGGCTTACAAAGGCTTTGATTTCCCAAGTTTCAATCACATCAGTAAATGAAATTTCTGAGCTTGGAAAACGATTATTATCGGTGCTGAGTAGGAGAGTTCCTTTGATTTTTACTTGATTATATACTCTTCTATAAATTATTCCGTGAGATTTTGTTACTAAAATATAGTTTTTTCCGTCGGCAATTTCATGCCAATTTCTTATCAAAGTGCCAACGAGCAATGCACCTTCAAAAGCAAAATCTTCACCTGCTTCAAATGCTCGATAGTCTCCGTTTGAAAGAGTCGGAATATTAAAAAGTGAGAGTGTTTTTAAAAAATGAAAGTCGCTGTGTTTTACCAAATATTCATTAAACTGAAAACGTCTAACCAGTTGAATGTTTTGAGTAATCAGTTGATTATTAACTGGTTGTGAATTTGACGGCAGAGGGGCTTGTTGTGGAGCAACGTAAGGTTCTCGCTCGAAACTCGGTTTTAAATTGACACTTTGAGCTACTCTTTCGACGGTCTTAGGCTCTTGATTTTTTTCAAAACTTACTGGTGGTTCATCACCCAAAAACTTTTTCATTAAATCGCCAATAGAGGGAGCTGAATAATTCTCAAAATCCTCTTTAGGGCTTACTTTACTAAAGTTTGTTTCATTGAAAACATCATTATTAGGCAATTTATTAATTGGAATATCAAAAGGGTCGATTTCAACTGAAATTTTCGAGGGTTCTTCTTTGTCGTTTGCGTAGAAAGGTTTTGCTTCAAAACCAAAAGTTAGGTCGGGTGTTTCTCGTAATTTACGAATGTCTTTTTTTACAAAATCATCAACTGTAATGCCAAAAGTATTGGCTATAATCTTGAGCGTATCGACTGGCGGAATGGCTCTTGATTCTTCGTAAGCACCCACATTGGCTCTTTTGGTGCCAATTCGGCGAGCAAATTGTTCTTGGGTCAAACCGTTGATTCGACGCAAGTATTTAAGGTTATTACTGATGAGCGACATTGGAATTTACGTTTTTAAGAATCGAGCATAAGCTAAATTCTATCATATTATTTTTTAGGAAAATTTGCACCCCCGAATATCTAAAATTTTTAGCAATTTGCCAAATACGAGTAATAAAAAGCATTTTTTGAATAGAAATTTATACTTTTTTGTAGTTTGGAACTATTCAAAGGCTGAATTGAGTTAATACCTAACAAAACAAAAAAGATGAAAATTTTAAAGAAAATGATTATTTGGATAGTTGGAATAGTAGCCATTTTGGCAATAGTTGTTTGGGGATTTATGCAAACAGCAGTTTTTGGTAAAGATGCAACAGGTGAAAGGCTTGCAAGAATCCAGAAGTCTCCAAACTATAAAGATGGAGTGTTTCAGAATTTGAATTTTACTTCAGTAATGTCAGAAGATGGAAGTTATTGGAAATTATTACAAGATTATTTCAATAAACCTGACAACGTTGAGCCACCAAAAGCCATTCCAACGTTAAAAACAAACTTAATAAGTTTAGTAGCCGAGAAACCAACTATTATTTGGTTTGGGCATTCTTCTTACTTTATCAAATCGAAAGAAACTACCATATTGATAGACCCTGTTTTTAGTGGGAGTGCATCACCAGTTAGTTTTATGGTGAAAGCTTTCAAGGGAGCAGACGCATATCAGGTGGATGATTTTCCTGTGATTGATATGTTATTTTTATCGCATGATCATTATGATCATCTTGATTATCAGACAATTACAAAAATCCAATCTAAAGTTAAGAAGTTTTATACTTCTTTAGGTGTTGGAGCTCATTTGGAACATTGGGGTGTTAACCCAGAGAAAATTGTTGAATTTGATTGGTGGGAAAATGTGAAAGTTGCCAGTGATATTGACGTTACTGCAACACCAGCTCGACATTTTTCTGGACGTGGTTTTGCTCGTGGAAAATCTCTTTGGTCGTCGTTTGTTTTAAATATTCATGGCTATAAACTCTTTTTAGGCGGTGATTCGGGCTATGATACGCACTTTAAAACTATTGGTGAAAAATATGGCCCGTTTGATATTGCTATGCTTGAAAATGGACAGTATAATGTTCTTTGGCACGAAATACATACTTTGCCTGAAGAAACATTTTTGGTTGCCAAAGATTTGAAAGCGAAAGTTTTGATGCCAGTTCACTGGGCGAAATTCCCTTTGGCAAACCACGCTTGGAATGAGCCAATTAAACGTTTAAAAGCTGCTGCAAGTGATGAAATAAAACTTACTACTCCGATGATTGGTGAGCCAGTTGTGCTGGATAGTGTGTATCCAAATAAAGTTTGGTGGGAATTTTAAACACCTATTTTGGGATATTTTTCGTAGATGTAGTCTTCTTTCTCGTAAAACCTATTGGAAAGTACCAATAAAACTGTGTTTTTTGAGAAATCATACATTGTATGCCAATCTCTCGGCTCAACCAAAAGACACTTTTCTGGAGAATCTAAATCAAAAATTTCTTCTTTTTCTCCATCATGGTTATATACTTTACAACTTCCACTGACACAAACTAAGGCATTGTATGTCAATTTGTGTCGGTGGCCACCACGGACTTGGTTTTCTACATTATAGATATAAAAGATGCGTTTTATTCCTTCAGGCAGAATTTTCTCCAAAACTGTTAAACTTCCTTTATCCGACAAAAATGTTTCTAATTGAATAAGTTTAGGCATAAGTTCTTTAATAGGGAATCTCAAAAGCGATTGAAAGTTGAGAAATATGATGAATTGGGCTGTGTGAAAAGCTTTTTGTGATTGAGTATTTTTGATGTATAATAATGTTTTAAAATACTTTTTGGTTGATCTATTTAAATGATACTCAATATAAAATGGGTTATTTTTTTGCATATATACTTGATGAAGTAAAATGCGAAAGATAACTTTAGCAAAAAAAGCCCTCAATTATTAACTATCACTTTAGCAAAAATTAAAAACTAATAAATATTTGAATTTTAGCTCAAGTATTTTAAAAATGTACTTTTATTTCTATGAAAATATTATTGATGGAAGATGAAATTAAGACAATTCAGTCTATTAAACAAGGGCTTGAAGAAAATGGTTTTGATGTTGATTTTTGTTATGATGGATTAATTGGCTTACATCTTTGCCGTCGAAACGAATATAATCTAATTATTACAGATGTGATTATGCCTGGAATGAATGGTTTTGATGTTTGTAAAGAATTACGTAGAGAAGGGAATCAAACACCTGTTTTGATACTCTCTGCTTTGGGAGAATTGCAAGATAAACTTGTCGGTTTTGATGCAGGTGCAGACGATTACCTTCCTAAACCATTTGCATTTCAAGAACTTTTAGCAAGAATAAGGGCCTTGACAAAAAGATTTCAACAAGTACATATTGGTTCAAATACAATTCGATTTTCTGATTTGGAAATGGATTTAGATAGTAAAAGCGTAAAAAGAGGTGGGAAGATAATTGAATTAACCGCTAAAGAGTTCTTATTATTAGAGTTTTTACTCAGAAATCAAGGGCGGGTGGTTTCAAAAGGTGAAATTTCAGAAAAAGTCTGGGATTTAGATTTTTCGTCAAATACGAATGTAGTAGAAGTTTATATCACTTTATTGAGAAAGAAGATTGATAAAGATTTTGATGTAAAAATTTTACATAACATTTACGGAATGGGCTACGTCATAAAAACCGAAAATACATGAAAATTAGACAGAAGCTTACAATTCAATTTGTTTTACTGGTTTCAACCATTGCCTTAGCTGCTTTTGTTGGCATTTATTATATCTATGAGTCATATGTAACTAATCGTTTTTTTTCAAGACTTCGCTCAAAAGCAATTACAACAGCCGAGCTTTTAAGTGAAAATAGCGAAATTGATGCCTCTTTGCTACGCAAGATAAATGAATCAAATCGTGATTTATTATTCAAAGAAAATATTTTAATTTTTAATAATTTTAATCAAGAAATTTATCGCAGCAAAGATTCATTAGAATTTACTCTAACAAGCGAAATGCTGGTTCGCAATGGTGTTGATAAGGAATTTAAAGAAAATGATTTTGATATAATTGTAATTAATTATTCATCGTCGAAACGAAATCTATTGATTATTGCAGCCGCAGTTGATTTCTTCGGAAATGATACTTTAAGTAATTTACGCCAAGTAATGCTGTTATTATATTTAATGTTGGTTTTTGCAGTAGGTATCACAGGGTGGTTTTTTGCAGGTAGAGCTTTGCAGCCTATTTCGGATGTTATTAGTCAAGTAAATGATATTTATCCACAAGATTTTAATAAGCGACTAAAGGTGACAAATGAAGATGATGAAATTGGAATTCTGACAATTACATTCAATCAATTACTGAACCGCAATGAAGAAGCATTTAAACAGCAACGATTTTTTATTTCAAATGTTAGTCACGAACTAAAAAATCCTTTGTCTAAGATTATCTCACAAATTGAAGTTGTTTTGTTGAAGGATAGGGAAATGGTTGATTACAAGAAGACACTAAACTCGGTCTTGGAAGATATTCAAAATTTAAGTAAACTTTCGCATACGCTTTTAGAACTTTCAAGGTTGACCGAAGAAAACCATTCATTTTTGTTTAGTTCACTCAGACTCGATGAATTGCTCTGGGAAACAAAAGATTTATTGAAGAAAAATACACCAGAATATATCGTTTTGGTTAGTTTTGAAAATGTAATTGATGCTGAGACTGAATTCAGTATCTTAGGAAATCCTTATTTATTGAGAATTGCTTTGTTTAATTTGCTTGAAAATGGATGTAAGTTTTCAGCGAATTTGACAACCAAAGTAAAAATTAGACTCCAACAAAATAATATCGTAATCGACTTTTCAAACATTAGTCAAGGAATTAGTGAGATTGATTCTTCTATGATTTTTCAGCCATTTTTTCGCTCAAATAATACAGCAACCATAAAAGGCTATGGAATTGGACTTTCGTTAGTTGAGAAAATTGCTAAATTACATGGTGGAAGTATCAAATTGACATCGAATAAAGCCGAAAATACTATATTTTCATTGTCATTCCCTTTGCAAAATGAAATTTGAAGCTCTTATAATAAAAATGCTCGACTTTTTAGTTTCGAGCATTTTTATTATTTATTAGCATGAACTTATCAATACTCATCTTCAAAGTAGCTGGTAGTTCTAAATTCGTCATCATCATCGAACTTGCTTGTTTTTGGAGCAGATTTTTTCAGAATTGCAATTTGTCCGTTATGATATAAATCATGGTGAATAATACCATGAAGCAAAGTATAAAAGTCATATTCAGCACCAGGTACTATTTCAAGCAGGAAGTTGTCATCTTTTTCTTCTAAGGCACTCATCAACTCATCATGGCTCAAAGTAAGTTCCATTTGTAATGTTTCCCACTCAAATTCATCCACTTCTATGATATTTCCCCAGTTTTGTTTTTCTGTTTTGATCTCAAACTCAAAATCTCCTTGAATTTTTTTCAAAGTAAAAATTCTCCAGGTGGTCATATGATAAACTAACTCAGCAATCGTATGAATGTTTTTCTGACGAGTACCTGCCGTTTTAGGTCTAATATCTTTTAGGTTTTCTAAAACCGATGGCCCATGCCAAGCACCTCCATGAAAAGCGGCGTTGAGCAGGGTCTTGATGCGTTCAAGTTCTGTTGTTTGCAATTCTTCCATAATTAAATGCTCTTTTCTGACAAAGAGTTTGATATTTTTGTGAATATCCTAACGTGAAAAGTTTTATTTAAGTTTAAATTGATAATTAGAATGCCTCGAAAGCTTATAGTAGAGGCTTATAATTGCTTGAAAATTATATACTTTCAATGAAATCAGTCCCATAAAACCCAAATCATGCCCAGATGGTAAGTGTCGTGTTGAATCAGACCCGTGAGCAATTTATAAAAGTCATAGTCTTGTCCTGGCACAAGTCTATTGAGTAAACTATCATCAAATTCTGATAATTTTTCCATCAAATTATCTTGCGATAACTTTAAGTTTTTAACCAAAACTGGCCAATTCTCTTTTGTAATATCAGTTTCACTGCCATAATTTTCAATTTCATCAACCAAATCATAGCGAATATTATCATTGAGTTTTTCGTAAACAAATTTTCTCCAAGCTGTCAAATGAAATACAATTTGACAAATGGTATGTTTTGAAAAATTCTTTTGAGCATCTACAATATCCAGTGGCATCGAATTCAGAAACTCCATTACCGATGGCCCATGCCAAGCATCACCTCTGAAAACAGTATCTAAATTGTCAATAATTCTTTCGAGTTGGTTGTTAGTCATAAACATGAAGTATAATTTATGCACAAATTTCAGAAAAAGCCACGAATTGGCATAACTATTAAGGCGAATTATATTTTTATTTTTGGATTTCGCTTAATCAATTGCCCAAAAGTATCGAGTGCTTCATCAATTTTCTTCATCGGAATATCGCCTTTAACTTTCGTGATGAAAGGTACAAAATGTCTGAAATAAAACTTTAACCTTGGTTCGGCCTTGATTGGATAATCGTTTGGTCCCATTTCTATTCCATGAATAAAATTGTACGCAACATGCACATTTTGGTCAAACATCGGGTAAACTTCAGGTTTGATCATGTGCAAAATTAAAGTCCTTGAAACGGCTGCCACATCATCAAATTTTTCGTTAAAAACAGTCAAATCAAGCGTTTCCTCAAACTTCATATCGTTAATATAATCAAGATGCGGATAGATTTTTTCTTTAATTGCTGCTGTTCTTATTTTTCCAAGTCCTGCTTGGCTTTGCCATTCAAATAACTCCATGATATCGTTGTGCGTAAATGGTTTGCCAATTTTTATATGTTTATAGTAGTTGGCTTCCCAATTGGTGTTTGGGTCATAGAGCTGAGACCATTGATCTACAAATTTGGCAAAGTCATCTGTTGGCGAAAAAACTATTAGATTCATATTCTTTCTGTTTAATTTTTTATAGAATGGGAAAGGTGATTTTATTACAAATTTCGCTATTTTTTTTGTTTTGTTATCACATAGGCCGTATTTTTACGGACAAACCTTAACAAATCATCAACATGAAGAAAATCTCCCTTCTATTTTTGGGTTGTGGTTTGGCTATTTCAGCTTTTTCACAAAAGAAAAAAACAAATACGCCACCACCACCTCAACAATCACTTACAAATATCTCAAAAGTTGACAAAAAATTATATAGTGATCTTACTTGGCGTAACATTGGACCATTTCGTGCTGGTCGTTCGCTGGCAGTTGCTGGCCATGCCGACCAACCACTGACTTATTATTTTGGTGCAGTCGGTGGCGGTGTTTGGAAAACTACAGATGGCGGTGCAAATTGGAGTCATGTCGGTGATAGCACTTTTAAGTCAAGTTCGGTTGGGGCAATTGCCGTTGCACCTTCTGACCCCAACGTTTTGTATGTGGGAATGGGAGAGGCCGATATGCGTAGTAATATTAGCTACGGTGACGGAATGTATAAATCGACCGATGCAGGCAAAACTTGGAAACATATTGGGCTTCCAAAAGCTGATGCGATTGCAACAATTGAGGTACATCCGACTGACCAAAACTTAGTTTATGTGGCTGCCGTAGGAAATCCTTTTGCTCCAAACAAAGAAAGAGGCGTTTTTAGAAGTAAAGACGGGGGTAAAACTTGGGAACACATTTTGGCAAAAAATGATAGCACCGGTGCATATCATGTCAGAATCGACCCAAATAATCCGAGGGTAATTTATGCGACTTTGTGGCAAGCATACCGTAACGGACACAGTATGAGTAGCGGTGGGGTCGGTTGTGGACTATATAAATCGGTTGATGGTGGCGACACTTGGCAGTCATTAAACGAAAAACCTGGTATGCCAAAAGGACTTTTGGGTAAAATTGGAATTGCTGTTTCGCCAGCTAATTCTAACCGACTTTACGCCATGATTGAAAATGCGAAAGGTGGGCTCTATACATCTTATGACGCTGGCGAACATTGGACACTTGTCAATGACAATAAGAACCTTTGGCAACGCCCGTGGTATTACATGAATCTCCAAGCTGACCCACAGAATGAAAATGGGGTGATTATTTTGAATGTAAATGCTTTTAAATCGACAGATGGAGGCAAAACAATCAGAAATATTGAAGTGCATCATGGAGATACGCATGATATTTGGATAAATCCTAAAAATCCAGCAAACTTTATTATTGGTGACGATGGTGGGGCAGAAGTTACCTTCAACGATGGATTTACGTTTTCTGATATTGATATTCCAACGGCTCAGTTTTATCACGTACATCTTGATAATGATTTCCCTTATAATGTTTATGGCTCTCAACAAGATAATTCTACGGTAAGAATTGCAAGTCGTACAGATGGCTTTTCGATTGGTATTCGTGACTGGTATTCGGTTGCTGGTGGAGAGTCGGGTTATATTGCTATTGACCCTAAAAACTCTAAAATTACCTACGGTGGCTCGTATGATGGTTATATGACAAGATTAAATGTTGAGAATAACCAAGAGCAAAACATTATGGTGTATCCAGAAAATAATATGGGACACACGTCGGCAGAGAAAAAATATCGTTTTCAGTGGACATACCCGATCATGTTTTCACCGCATGACAATACCCGTTTGTATGCTACTTCGCAATATGTTCATGTAACGCACGATGAAGGGCATTCTTGGGAAACAATCAGCCCTGACCTTACTCGTAATGACCCAAAAACAACAGGTGCAACTGGTGGACCAATTACACTTGACCAAACAGGTGCTGAAATTTATGCTACCATTTTTGCATTGGCCGAATCTAACTTAGAAAAAGGAAATATTTGGGCTGGTTCGGATGATGGTTATATTCATGTAACAAGAGATAACGGTAAAAACTGGTCAAACATCACAATTCCAACTGCTCAATTGGGTGATTTTGCTCTAATTTCTACAATTCACACATCAGATTTCGTGAAAGGTAAAGCTTATGTGGCCGCTACCCGCTATATGTTTGGTGACAGAAAACCCTATTTGTTTAAAACCAACGATTATGGTAAAACCTGGACAAGTATTGCAAGCGGAATTCCTGCTGATGAATATACTCGTGTAGTTCGTGAAGACCCAAACAAAGAAGGGTTGCTTTATGCAGGTACTGAGCGTGGAATCTATGTTTCGTTTGATGATGGAGCAACTTGGAATCAAATAAATAACAATTTGCCAATCTCACCAATTCGTGACTTGCAAGTGCATAAGCGTGAAAAAGATTTAGTTGTAGCTACTCACGGTCGCTCATTCTGGATTTTAGATGATTTGACTCCACTTCACGAAATCAAAGATAATACAGTAGCCAGCGATGTTCATTTGTTCAAACCACGTCATTCATACCGTATGCAAGGCGGAGATGGTGGCCGTCGTGGAGCTCCAAAAGACGAAGGACAAAATGCCGCCAATGGAGTTGTGGTTAATTATTTTCTAAAAACAACACCGAAAGATGAACTCAAATTGCAGTTCTTGACCATGGCAAATGATACCATCATTACGTATTCGAGCAAAAAAGATGTAAAAGGGGAAGAACTTAAAACATCAAAAGATTTTTATGAAGATACAAAACAACAAAGATCTGGCGTACTTTCAACATCTGAAGGGCTGAATCGTTTCGTTTGGAATATGCGTTATGCTGATGCAACCGAAATTCAAGGCGAACGCTCACCTATGTGGGCTGGTAATTTGACAGGCCCGAAAGTTACGCCTGGAAATTATAAAGTGAGATTGATTCTGGGTAAAAATATCGTAAAAGAAGAAATTGCCGAAATCAAGAAAGATCCAAGAAATCCTGCCACTGATGCAGAATTGAAAGAACAATTTGATTTATTAATGAAAATTCACAAGAAATTAGATGAAAATCATAAATCAATTAATCAAATGCGTGAAATCAAGAAAGCTGTTAGTGAGTATATGAAGAGTGTGAAAGATACTGCTTTGATTGCGAAGTTTCAGAAATTGACTAAACCAATGCTTAAAAATTTAGAAGAATTAGAACAATCATTGGTTCAGAATAAAGCTCGTGCTACACAAGATTTATTGGCTTATCCGATTCGCTTAAACGATAAAATCGCAGGTGTTGCTAACGTAGTTTCGAGTGCCGATGCAAAGCCAACTAAAGGCTCTTATGAAGCCCTTGATGATTTGAGCAAGAAGATGGAAAAAACCACCGATAAACTCAAAAAAGTAATTGACGAAGATGTACCTGCATTCAATAAGATGGTTCTCGAAAATCAACTTCCAGCTATTAATGTTGTGAAGAAAAAAGAGATAAACTAAATTAAGGAGGAGGAATGAATTAGAATGGCGAAGAAGAAAACTCTTCGCCATTTTTTATTTACAACCTTCAATTTTTGCTTGAAAAGTTGCTCCATTTTGTATTGAAAAACCTTTTTCGAGTAAAATGCTTTTTCCTGCAGAATAAATAATGTTAGATTCAGTATTCAATATTATTTTATTAGTGGTAATAACATCAGTAGCATTGTAGGTACGATTTCCCCACAACATGTCTTCTGAAACTGATATGTCTTTCGCACATTCATTGTTTGAAAAGCGTATAATCCATATATCATCATCTCCGTATTTTTGACCAACATCGCCCAAATCGCTTACCGGAAAAGTATTACCAACAACCATAAAGTCGTTATCAAATGTCAATAACATTGAGTTTGGCTCATCGTGGCCATCGCTACCATATTTTTTTTGCCAAATTAGGTCTCCATTGGTTGGATTGATTTTTATAAGCCAAAAATCTGCACTTCCCTTACTATTAGGAGCTTGTCCATCATTGGAATAAGACTCTCCTACAATCACATATTCTCTGCCAAAAGTTTCAACAACACCTCTTGCATATTCGTTTCCACTTCCACCATAACACCTTGACCAGATTTTTTGACCTTGACTATTGATTTTTATAACAAAGTAGTCTCTTGAGATTGCATCACTATGGTTTTCGGAGGCATCAAAATCAAAAGAATATGTTTCTCCAACTATCAGAAAATTGCCATTCTTATCTTCAATTATTGCGTTAGCATAATCACTTTTAGTACCTCCAAAAGTCTTTTGCCAAATGAGTTGCCCATTTAGGTCAGTTTTAAAAACCCATACATCAAGTTCTCCTTTATTTTCATTGAGAATTCCATTCGATGAAAGGCTATTTCCAATAATAATGTAGCCATTATCAGAAGTACGTTTGATTGATTTTACAAAATCATCACCGCTACCACCAAAGCTTTTTTGCCAAATAATATTTCCTTGTAAATCAATTTTTAGTAACCATATATCAGATATTCCATAACTATTGGTCACGTACGGCATGCCCGATTCAGTTGTATTCGCTATCAATATATTACCATCTTCTGTTGTACAAGCTGAGAATGCTCTGTCAATTCCTGTTCCACCGAATGTTTTTTTCCATAAAATATTACCTGAAAGGTCAAGTTTTACTACCCAAGAATCTGCTTGTCCAACAAAGTTTGTGATATCACCATTGTTTGATTGGGTTTCTCCAACACAAAGTATCTGTCCGTCTGGTGTTTTGATTACTTGTTTTAAATAATCATAGTTTGTACCACCCAAAGTTTTCTTCCAAATTACATTACCTGTTTTTCCAATTCTGATAATCCACCAATCATACGAACCATAATTAAATGATAAGTCTATATTGCTTGATTGAGAATTTCCTGCTACTATATATCCATCATTTAATTCAATTATAGATTCTGCTTTATCATAAAAGCTCCCACCATAGTTTTTTTGCCAATTAATCTGGGGAACTTGAGCGTAAAGATTTACAGAAATTATAAAAAGAATAAATGTGGATAGTTTGGCCATATTTTTACACATAAACGAATTTCAAACAAAATAACATTTTTTTATTCAATAATTTAGAATTATTCTAAATTACTTATTTAGTGGTAAATCAATGAGTTATTAGATCAAATGAATGATACAATGATAATTGCATAAAATCAATGTACAGCTATTCTTAGTAAAATATTGAATTTAGCTTAATTTTGTGGCTTTAAAAGTTAAACTTTAAATAATACCTAAAACTGAAGAATTATCAATGAATTATTGGCTCGTAAAATCAGAACCTTTCAAATATTCTTGGGACGATTTCGTTAATCAAGGCATAGGCACATGGGATGGCGTAAGAAACTATCAAGCTCGCAATAACCTCGCCGCCATGAAACTCAATGATTTGGTTTTGTTTTATCATTCAAATGAAGGGGTTGAGGTTGTTGGTATTGCAAAGATAGTAAAAGAGGCCTATCAAGATCCTACTACCGATGATGCTCGTTGGGTGGTCGTTGATTTAGCTCCAGTCGAAAAACTACCCAATAGCGTAACGCTTAAAGCTATAAAAGCCGATGAACGCTTACAGGATGTTTCGTTGATTCGTCAGTCTCGCCTTTCGGTCCAACAACTAAAAAAAGAAGAGTTTGACATCATTGTTTCAAAAGGATATGGAAATTAAACAAGGAAAAAAGTATTTATTGAGTTTTCTAATAATAACAATCGTTAGTTTTTTTGAAGCTAATGCTCAAAGTGTTAAAAGAATAGAATTACCGACACGTGGCGAAGACCAAGGTTTTCAAGTGATTACTTTGGGCGAAGATGGAGTTTTACTTTTGACAAAAACTGGTAAACTTACCTTCAATATAACTAAATTGGATGCCCAATTACAACAAACTTGGTCCACCAATGGAGAACTCGAAGAGAATCAATCTATGGTTGATTTTCATCGCAATGGAAGAGATGTTTATTTCCTTTTTAGCAAATACAATTCTGACCTTTATCAAATCATAAAGGTTTCTACTGGAATTGGTATTATGCAGAAATTTTTCTTTGAAAACCTTCGCCGATTTGAAGTCTCAGAGTTTAAAGTCTTTAATGACATTGCTTATTTAGCAGGAATGGTCAAAGAAGAACCTGTTTTGATGAGTGTTGGCCTAAATAAACCACAGCCAAGGGTTTTGGCTGGTGGCTTAAAGGGAACTGCAAGTATTTCATCACTTGAGTACGATGAGGCTAACGATTTACTCGTTGTGTCTTATTCAGTAAAGAAAGGCCGTTCAAGTTATATGGCGGTAAAAAGAATCAATCCGAATGGAAAAATTGTCGAACAACTGACCATTGAACCCGAAGAAGATTATGGATTACTAACAGGAAAGCTATTTTCGCTCAACGATGGGACTCAACTAATGATTGGAAACTACGGCTTTAGAGGTTATCAGTCAAATGGAGGCCCGATGTCGCAAGGTTTGTATATCAGTAAAGTAGATGGTGAAACACCAGAATACCTGAAAATGCACAGTTTTACTGACTTTAAGAACTTTTTTAAATTTTTGCCACCAAAACAGCAAGAGAAAATTGAGAAAAAAATTAAAAAGAAAAAAGGAAAAGGGGATGACCTAAGACTCAACTATCGAGTTTTGGTGCATGATATTATAAAAAAAGACAATCAATATATTTTGGTAGCAGAGGTATTTTATCCTGAGTTTAGAAATAATAATAATTTTGGTTCTCCTTTTTATGGAAGTGCATTTGGTTCGCCGTTTGGATTTGGCTATAGTTCATTAAACGCCATGCGTTTTGCTCGTTATTATGGTTTAAACTCTTGGGCATGGAATCCGTGGATGTATTCAAATTATGGTAACAATAACCAACAATTCGATGGGTTTAAATATACTCATGCTGTTGTGGCAGGATTTGATTTAAACGGGAAACTGATTTGGGATAATAGTTTCAGCTTCGATAATGTAAAAAGTATGGAGCTGAAAGAAAAAGTTAAAATCCGTTACGAAGGTGATGAAATTGCTTTAGTTTATAGCAATAAAGGCAAACTTGCCACCAAAATTGTTCGAGGAAGTGAGGTTGTAGAGGGCATAAAAACCATCGATATTGATACACAAAAAGAAGGAGATAAAGTAAGAGATACTGCCACCGATGATATCGAATATTGGCACCAAAACTACTATTTAGCTTGGGGTTACCAGCGTATTGCAAATCGCAATGAAGGTAGTCGAAGAGTATTTTACCTCAATAAAATCGCTTTCTAATTTTGGCAATTTGTTACTTGTGAATGGGATACTGGTTGATTGGTTACTGGCTGTTTGTAACCAGTAACCAATTCCCAGTTCTCCAATAACCAGTTCCCCAATAACCATCACCTGATGAATAAATACATTTTTCTCTTTTTAGTTTTTACTTCAGCTTCCTTAAAAGCACAAAATTACCCTGCAACTGGTGTGTTGAAAACGATTGAGATCGAAGTGAGTGGTAATCCGACTTGGCAAAAAATAATATCCTTAGGTAGTGATGGACTGCTATTGTTTGTCAAGAAAGATGTTACAAAAGCATTACTTATTAAATTTGATACTAACTTAAAAAAACTTTGGGAAACCGAAGTTTTGTTGGATGTGGAGCGAAAACCTACTGCATATTTTGTTGATAGTCAAAAAGTTACGTTTTTGTTCTCTGAAAATCAAGGGATGTATTATCAATTATTTAGTTTTGATTTGAATGATGGTAAAACGGAAAATAATGGCTTTGAACTCCGAGAGTATTTTCAAGACCAAAGTTATGTAAATATCAAAAAACGAATTTTGGTGGCTGGAACGAACGAAAAAGGCGGAGCATTCTATGATTTTGATTTCAAGACCGGTGAAGGACAATTTATTTCTGCCGAACTTACTGGAAAAGCACAGCTACAACACATCAAATATAATCAAAAGACAAATTTAATCGAAACACTCTGGTCTATTAAAGAACCTGGCTATACAAACGAGAAAAAGAAAAAAGGTGAGTTTATAAAAAATGCCTACGTAGTTTTTGCCAAATATGATACACTTGGAAAACTCATTTCCAAAAACGCCATTCAATCAAACGCTGGTAATTTTCCTTTAACGGCTAAACTAACAGTCATTGATTCGCTCACCAATGTTGTAACGGGTGTTTACCAATCAAATAATGGCGTAAAAGGTATTTATTTCTCTAAAATAGAGCATGATAAAACTATCTTGACCAAATTTTATGATTACCGTAAATTATTGGTTGGAACCGAAAGTTTAAGTGATGAACAACTCAAAAAACTTTCGAGTGCCTATACGTTATTGCCTTCACAAACTGTTTTTAGTGAAAATCAGATTTTAGTTGGAGGGAGTTTCTATCAGCCTTCTTATCAGGTAGTCAGTGTCGATAATCCAGATTATGTAGGTTATAATTTGAATCCATACAATTCGATACAGCGAACCAAAACTAAGCAAGTTTTGTCGGGCTACAGTTACTCAAATGGTTTTGCAGCGAGTTTCGATTTAAGTGGAAATTTACTCAAGCAACAACGCATGGAAATCAAGCAAACTTCATCAGACCTTGACGATGTTTTGGCTATTAACAAGCAAAATGCCGTAGCTATTTGTGTAAAAGGCAATTTGCTTGTATCAAAGCCTAATAGTGCTTCTGCTCCCAATATTCATAAACTTGCGACTGAAAACGACGATCCCAAAAACAGTCAATACATTGCAAAATACCGTAGTGTAAGAAATTGGTACGAAAATTATTTCATTGCTGATGGAAGTCGTGTTAAATTTGAGGTCATAAAAGAAATGTCTGCTTCAAAAGAGAAACCATCAAGAAGAAAAAAGGGGCAGCGACAAATTCCAGAAACTAACGTTAAGAAAATTATTTATCTATCGAAAGTACTAAATTCTTCGTTTTAGATAGTTTTTTAGTACGTGTAAAACCAGCATTGACTTGTATAATTTACTTAGCCCAAATATTAGTTCCTACGAGTTAATTGACTCAGGAAACTTTGAAAAACTCGAACGCTTCGGTGATTTTATTTTGGCTCGCCCTGAGCCACAAGCCGTTTGGGATAAATCGCTTTCAGATGATGTTTGGCAGCGAAAAGCTTCAGCAATTTTTAAGAAAACAAAAGGACGTGACCAGCTTAGCCCCGAAGAGCGTGGCGAGTGGCATAATATCAAGAAAATGCCAGAAAAATGGTACATGGATTATGTACAAGGCAAATCAAAACTCAAATTCAAACTTTCGCTTTCGTCGTTCAAGCACGTCGGTATTTTTCCTGAGCAAGCCGCCAATTGGAAATTTATTGAAGAAAAACTTATAGCGATGAAAACGGGCGATTCGCCTATTCAGCAAACGCCAAAAGTATTGAATCTTTTTGCATATACTGGTGGTGCCTCGTTGATTTCAAAAGCTAATGGAGCGGATATTACGCACGTAGATTCGGTAAAACAAGTTATTTCGTGGTCGAGAGAAAACATGGAAGCCAGCGGTTTGTCCGATATTCGTTGGGTAATTGAAGATGCGTTGAAGTTTGTAAAACGTGAAGTAAAGCGTGGGAAAAAGTACAACGGAATTATTCTTGATCCACCCGCTTATGGTCGAGGACCAGATGGTGAAAAATGGGTTTTGGAAGAAGGTTTGAATGAATTATTGAAAAACTGCCTCGAACTTCTTGATGAAAATCATCATTTTTTCATCTTAAATCTTTATTCAATGGGATTTTCGGCGGTCATTGCCGAAACGATTATTAAGCAGAACTACGCCAATGTTCAAAACCCCGAAATGGGTGAATTGGTGTTGCAAGATTCTTTTCAGAAGAAACTCCCACTTGGTGTTTTTTATCGTTTTTCTTCAATTTAAGTAATTAAACAACTCATTATCAATATTTTTTGTGTTTTTTTTGAAAAAACGTACAAAAAGTATTGATAATAAATTTGATGTTTATAAATTGACAAAAATTAGTTTAGTGATTTGTCAAAAAAACATGACTTGTAAAAACTGTACCACAGAAATTATCCAAAATTACTGCCCCCAATGCGGGCATCCCGCCAAACTTCATCGAATTGATGGACACTATATTCTACACGAAATTGAGCATTTAATTCATTTTGAGCGAGGGTTATTATACACACTTAAAGAACTAATTTTAAGACCAAGCCAAAGTATCAAGCATTTTATTACAGACGACAGAAACCGTTTGGTTAAGCCAATCATTTTTGTTATTATAACCTCCTTGATTTACTCTTTTGTTAATTCTATTTTTCATGTAGAGGTTGGTTTTATTCATTTTAAAGAAGATAAACCAACTGCCATTGGAACAATTTTTAAATGGGTAGAAGGGCATTATGGTTATGCAAACCTATTTTTTGGAATTTTTATTGCGGCTTACGCCAAGTTATTATTCAGGAAGTATGAGTATAATTTCTTTGAAATTCTGATTTTGATGTGCTACGTACTGGGCGTTCAAATGCTGATATTTTCGTTTTTTACCATATTAACGGTTGCAATGAAATTAGAGTTAATGGTTTTTGCGGTTATCATCAGCCTTTTTTATACTGTTTGGGTAATTAGCCATTTTTTTGACAAAACCAAAATTCTCAGTTATTTCAAAGCACTTTTTACCTATTTTGCAGGAATGGCAACTGCTGCTGGCCTTTTAATTTTGGTCGGAATCTTAATTGAAGAAATGAAAAGACGCTGATTTATAAAATTTACCTTTGTAAAAAAACAATCATGTTTAGAAAAAAGATTTATCAAAGAAACCAAAGAAAAAAATGGAAACCAAAAAACTAACCGAACTATCAAACGAAGAATTACTCAAGAAAAGCAAGACTACCAAATTAGTAACTGGTATGTTAATCGGCTTTCTTGTAGGATTAACAGGACTAAACCTTTTTAATATTATCAATGGAGACCAACATTGGGGTGTACTTGCAGTTCCGTTGGGGTTGATGCCGATTGCATTGATAAACTATAATTCTGTTCAAGAGATAAAAAAAGAGTTAAAATCAAGAGGTTTGCAATAAGTATTTTTGAATAATTAATTAGCTAAACAATAATCAAATTACAATCGGGTTTAGTTGATGTCTTTTTTATGTAGGCGTTTAAGGCTGTAAAAGAAATGGATAACACTAATCAACAAGGATTAGATTTAATGAAAAAAGCAGTAGAAAAATAATAATTATTATTTACAAATCAACTCGCCAGTTATAAATTGGCGAGTTGATTTGTAAAAAGGAGGTTGTGATTAATAAAGTTGTTGATTATTAGTGCTTTATGTTTAAAATATGCTTTTTTAAACTCAGAACTCAGAACTCTCAACTCAGAACTCTCAACTTTTATTTTTATTATGAGAAAAAATTCGGATTTTTGTAAAAAATATCTCACGATTAAGCAATTAAACATTGCTATTACCCAATTGTGAATAAAATCGGATGTCTAATAATCAAAAATTTTACCTATTTATTTCTCTTTCAGTATTCTTGTATGCTTGCGGACAGGATAATCGTGAGCGTTCAAAGATTCCACCCACACCATTTCAAACTGAAAGTATTCAAAATACTGCTTCGCTTGAAGCCCTGACTGATGCCATCAGAAGTAACCCCAGTTTGGCAGAGAACTATTACAAACGTGCGATAGTTTTGAATAAAATGGGTGAGACTCAAAAAGCGTTAGATGATATCAATCGTGCAGACAGACTTAAACAAAACACAGGTAAATATTTATACGTAAAAGCCTTGATTTTGCGAGATATGAAGCAATATCGAGAAGCTTATGCTTTTGCCCAAAGTGCCGAAATCTTGAATGTTGATACGCCCGAACTATATACCTTGCTCGGTGATCTATCTCAACAACGCAATGACCTAAAAAATGCAGAACAATATTTGGCAAAATCTTTGCAAATAGCTCCTTATGACGGTGAAACTTACTTTTATCAAGGAACGTTGGCTGCTCGGAAGGGTGATACCGTAAATGCAATTTTGAAAATGAATAAGGCAATCGAAATGAAACCTTCATTCAAAATAGCATATTCGTCGCTAACTGAGGTTCTAAAAAACCGAAGATTATACGATTCTGCATTGGCGGTGAATAATTCAGCAATTTTGCAGTTTCCTAAAAATTCAGAGTTTTTGGTCGATAGGGGGTTGGTTTATAATAAATTTGGTCGTTTGGATTCGGCTCTTGTATATTATGATAGAGCAGTCAAAATGGATGGCAAACGAATAGATGCTATGCTTTATTCGGCATCTATATATTTCCGTTGGAAGAATTATACGAAGGCATTAGAGTTTTACGAAAAAGTACTTGATGCAAAGCCTGAAACACCCAAAATCAATTATTCGATTGCTCTAACGCTCGAACAACTTGGTTCATTTACTAAAGCAGAAGAGTTTTTAAAAGCAGAAGTTGAGAATGACCCGAATGATACCCAAGCAATTATTGCCCTTAATCGAGTTTCGGGGCAAATAAATTCAGCGTTAGGAGTTTACAAAGAACCAATTCCAATTCCTGTAAAAAAAGCACCAGTTCCAGTTGCTAAACCAGTAGTAGAAGAGCCCAAAAAGTTATTAGATACTTCAAGAGTTCGAGTAAATATTATTTCACCAAAGAAAAAAGTGAATATCAAAACCGATTCTTCGAGACGTTTGAAATTGTAATTGAAAAAGCCATGATATGCGTAGCACGGCTAATAAATTTATCCCTTTAGTCAAAAAATCTTAATTATTTGAAAACAAAATTAAGAAATAACAAAACCAATAATCAGTAGAATATAAATGTGGCTTGCCACTTAATAGTTGACAAATTTTATGATTAAAATTACTTTACCCGACGGAAGTGTAAGAGAATATCCAAAAGGGAGTTCGAGTTACGATGTTGCTCTTTCAATCAGTGAAGGGCTTGCGAGAAATGTATTAGCCGCCAAAGTAAATGGTACGGTACAAGATGCCAATTTGCCAATCGAAACCGACTCAACCGTGCAACTTTTGACGTGGAATGATACCGACGGTAAATCAACATTTTGGCATTCCTCAGCTCACTTAATGGCTGAGGCCTTGGAAGCCCTTTATCCAAAAGTAAAGTTTTGGGTTGGTCCTCCACTCGAAAATGGTTTCTACTATGATGTAGATACTAATGGAGAAAGCATCTCAAACGATGATTTCAAGAAAATTGAAGATAAAATGTTGGAATTGGCTCGTCAGAAAAATGATTATGTCAGAATTCCGATGGCAAAAGCCGATGCAATCAAATATTTTGAAGAAAAAGGAGACGAATATAAATTAGATTTACTTTCAGGCTTAGAAGACGGTTCGATTACTTTCTATAAGCAAGGAAATTTCACTGATTTATGTCGTGGGCCGCACATTCCAAATACTGGCTTTATCAAAGCTGCAAAAATCATGAATGTGGCGGGTGCTTACTTCAAGGGCGACCAAAACAATAAAATGTTGACTCGTATTTATGGAGTAACATTTCCAAAACAAAAAGAGTTAGAAGATTATTTAACACTTCTCGAAGAAGCCAAACGCCGTGACCATCGTAAATTAGGTCAAGAACTTGACTTGTTTACATTCTCTGAAAAAGTGGGTAAAGGTTTACCATTGTGGTTGCCAAAAGGTGCGATGTTGCGTGAAAGACTTGAAAATTTCTTACGTAAAGCACAAGTAAAAGCTGGTTATCAACAAGTAGTTACGCCACATATTGGAAGTAAACAATTATATCAAACTTCTGGTCACTGGGAGAAATACGGAAAAGATTCATTCCAACCAATCACAACGCCTGAAGAAGGAGAGGAGTTTTTGTTAAAACCAATGAACTGCCCTCACCACTGTGAAATTTTCCGTGCCAGACCTCGTAGTTATCGTGAGTTGCCTTTGCGACTGGCTGAGTTCGGAACTGTTTATCGTTATGAACAAAGCGGTGAGTTACATGGTTTAACTCGTGTAAGAGGGTTTACGCAAGATGATGCCCATATTTTCTGTACGGACGACCAAGTTGAAGATGAATTTAAAAAAGTAATTGATTTGGTGCTTTATGTATTCAAATCACTGGGTTTTGAAGAATTTTCTGCCCAAGTTTCATTACGTGACCCCGAAAATAAAACTAAATACTTTGGTTCGGATGAAGCATGGGATAAAGCCGAAAATGCAATTCGTCGTGCGGCTGCTGAAAAAGGCCTTAAAACTGTTGAAGAACTCGGCGAAGCTGCTTTCTATGGCCCGAAACTTGACTTTATGGTGAAAGATGCATTGGGGCGTAAATGGCAACTTGGAACCATTCAGGTTGATTATCAGTTACCACAAAGATTTGAACTCGAATATGTAGGTTCGGATAACCAAAAACATCGCCCAGTGATGATTCACCGAGCCCCATTTGGCTCAATGGAACGTTTCATTGCGATTTTGATTGAAACAACGGCTGGAAACTTCCCACTGTGGTTATCGCCTGACCAAATAGCTATTTTACCGATTTCAGAAAAATACGAAGACTATGCCAACGAAGTTTTCTTGACTTTGCAAGAACAAGATATTAGAGGTTATGTTGATCATCGTGATGAGAAAATTGGTCGAAAAATCCGTGATGCAGAGGTAAATAAATTGCCACTGATGCTAATTGTGGGTGAAAAAGAAGCCGAAGAAGGTAAGGTTTCGGTCAGAAGAAAAGGCGAAGGAGATTTAGGTTCAATGACAATCGAAGAGTTTACAGCTTACGCAAAAACCGAAATATATAAAAATATACCGCAGTTTAAGGCATAATTGTCTCGGTTTCGCAATATTTGAAGTATTAATATTTGTTTTATACAAATTAGTTTGTACTTTCGTAAAAATCAATTTTTAGTAACCTTAAAATCGTTAAATGGCACAACAACCATTCAATCGTAATTTCAGAAAACCAGTACAGAAGGAAGACGAACACCGAATCAACCAACGCATTCGTGTACCACAGGTTCGTTTAGTAGGTGATAATGTAGAGCAGGGTATTTTTGACACCGCCCAAGCTCTTGCTATGGCACAAGCTCAAAGTTTAGATTTAGTTGAAATTGTACCAACGGCCAATCCGCCAGTATGTAGAGTTATTGACTATTCTAAGTTTAAGTATGACCAAAAGAAGAAGCAAAAGGAAATAAAAGCCAAAGCGGCTAAAACAGTAATCAAAGAGATTAGATTCGGCCCACAAACCGATGACCATGATTTTGATTTCAAATTAAAGCACGCAATTGGGTTCTTGAAAGAAAATGCAAAAGTTAAGGCTTACGTTCACTTTGTTGGCCGTCAGATTGTATTTAAAGACCAAGGAGTAGAGTTATTGAAACGCTTTATTGCTGGTTTGGAAGATTACGGTAAACCAGAAGGCGAATTAAAACTTGAAGGTAAGAGAATGATTGTATTCCTTGCTCCCAAACCTAAGAAATAATTTTCGTAGAAATATTTAAGGGCTGAATTGAAATCTCAATTCAGCCCTTTTTTTGTATTATCGAAATCCTCTAATACGATAGTTTTATTGCAAAGATTTAACAGTTTTACGATAAAGTAATTCATGAAATTGTCAAATCTTTGCAATAGTCTTATTTGCCAACGGAAATCATATTAGCAAATAGTCGATAAGCACCAGGAACACCCGCAGGAAGCTGACGGAAGAATGCCAATCCAGTAAAAACAAAATTCCCTTTACCGTATTTAGCATATAAAACACTGCCTTCGAGTTCGGTTTCGTTGGCATCATTCATGGCAAATATTGTTTCGTATTTATCGCTCCATTTATCGGCAAAGTATAAACCACGCTCTTGAATCCAGCCTTCAAAGTCTTTTGCTGAGATTTTGTTTGGTGAATTTAATAATGGATGTTGTGGTTTTAAGATTTTCATTGGAGCTATTTCATCAGTTACTCTACCACGCCCGATTCCCATTGGATATGGCCCAATTTCTTTTACTTTTGATACTCCGTAAAAAGCGTTTGTTTGATATTGGGTAACTATATTTCCGCCATTATTTACATATTCCATGAGTTTCTCTTGGAAATATTTTAAATGTTCTTCGGTGTTGTAGGCTCTTACTCCAACAATGATGGCATCGAATTGGCTTAAATCTTTCGCTAATTCAACAGGTGTTAGCATCGTTACTTGATAACCGATTTGTTGTAAAGCTGCTGGCACTTCATCGCCCGCACCAGCAATATAGCCAATTTTATTGCCTTTTTTCTTCAAATCAATCCGAAGTGCTTTTGCTTCAGCAAAAGGGAAAAGAGTAAGCGTTGGCACGTGTTTGTATTCGATACTGGCAATGCCTCTATCATACGAACCAGATGCTGTTTGAGCAATTGCTCTAAGCGTAATTTCGGAGGCAGTTGATGACGGGAATACTTTAAAAGTTACTTTTTTCTCTTCGTATTTTTCTTTTAATTCAAAATTGATAGTAGCTGGTTCAACTTTCCAAGTGTTTGGGAGATCTAATTTAACTGACCCAGTTACACCTTTTTTGCCTGATTTTAAGGTTACAACTACATCTTTTGGACTATTATCGCCAAATGAATACACTTTTTCGGCGATGGTAGCTGTTACTTCTGGACGGACTTCAAAATAACGATAAATTTCTCCATCTGATGGTTCAACAAATTTGTAAGTCAAAGGTGTTTGGAATGTAAAAGTTTTCCCTTCGATATTAAAGCTGTATTCACAAACCAAATCAGCTGGTTTCATTGGTAAACCACGTAAAAGTTGGTCGTTTACTTTATAAAAACCATTTTCTTTACGCTCAACCAACCAGTATGGCTGGGTAATAGGCTGATTAGAAGGGATTTGTAATTCGGTATTGATATTTAAACCATCATTATAAACCAGTTTTTTATTGATGGTCGTATCTTTGTTAGCACCTTTGAAAGTTAGTTTTTCGAGTGTAATATTTGAGTTACTTCTGCTTACTACATTTACATTTACTTTGATTTTATCATTCGGTGAAACCGAATAGTCGGTCGGATTTGCTTCAAACCAAAGTCCAGTACAAGCTAAAATCAATTCTTGAACTTCTTTCTTTTTATAGCTTGTCCAAACATTATCTTCTAAGCCACTAATTGCTATATAAACTTCAATCAAGGCTGGAACAGATGCAGATGGATTTTGTGCTTTGAAATTGTTATAAACATCATTCACCATTTTTTCTATTTTCTCACCGCCATTGATTCTTTTCCATGAAATATCTATTCCATCAAATAAATCATTTTTTGCTTCTTCACCTGCTTTATGAAGAGCATAATCAGAACGTTGATTTTTAGTTTTTGCTGAACCAAAACCTTGACTTTTGTGCATAGAACGAGCTTCGGCCGAAATTTCAGTGTAAGATTTTCCGAGTAGTGGATTATAATCTCCAAGTGGGATTTTAATAAAGCTACCTTCTGGTTGGTTATTCTGAAAATTTGGGGAAAATGAATTCCAAACCAAACGTTTTGCTTGCCACGTCTTTACAAATTTTAATTGTTCAGGAAAACGATTTGGATCAGCAGCTGCTTTGAAGGCTTCTTCGGATAAAACCGCTGATGCTGAATGATGCCCATGCCCCGCACGAGCATCGGGCGGAAATCGATTGACAATTACATCTGGTTGAAAATTACGAATTCGCCAAACTAAATCAGCCAAAATCTGGTCTTTACCCCAAGTTGCAAGTGCCTCATCAGTGGTTTTTGTAAAACCGAAGTCATTGGCACGAGTGAAATATTGTTCGCCACCATCGATGCTTCTTGCTCCAAGAAGTTCGTGCGTACGCAATAAACCAACGTATTCACCTTGCTCAGAGCCAACTAAGTTTTGGCCACCATCGCCACGAGTCATGGCAATGTAACCAGCACGCACCATTTTTTCCTTGGAAAGCCAAGTGATAAATAAGGTATTTTCGTCGTCGGGGTGAGCCGCAACATATAGTACATTACCAACAACATTTAATCGTTTGATTGCTTGAAGGATTTCGCCCGTATTCATTTGTTTCGTCTGTGCAAAAACCGAAAATGAAAACAGGGAAATAAGAAAAACTGATATTTTTTTCATTGAATAAAATTTATGAGTCAATAGTTTAGAATTACGGTTGTTGAAACTTTATTAATCTGCCGAAATTAGTAAAGAAACCTCGAAACCAAAAAGAAAATCTTGATAGCATTTATGATTAAGCTTTATTATTCGACCATTTGACATAAATATTCTGCTTTTCGTCATATTAAAACCGATAAATTAATGTTTTTTATCAAAAAAATACTAAAATTGTGTTTTGGCTTTTTTTAACAACTCAATTACCTTAAATTTGCGAAAATTAAAACTACAGTTATCACTAAACTCAAATACAATTACTTATGGATTCTATGATTGTTTACCTTGTTCCATTATGCGGCGTAATTGGCTTGCTCTACACAGCTTGGCGATTCAGTTGGGTCTCGAACCAAGCTGCTGGCGATGCCAATATGCAAAAACTCTCAGGCTATATTGCCGATGGAGCGATTGCATTCTTGAAAGCAGAATGGAAAATTTTGGCGTACTTTGCTATTCCAACGGCTATTCTTTTGGCATGGTTAGGGTCGTCTTCACCAAATTCATCTTGGATTATTTCTATTGCCTTTATTATTGGAGCGGTGTTCTCGGCTGTGGCAGGTTATATCGGGATGAAAATTGCAACCAAAGCTAATGTTCGTACGGCACAAGCGGCTCGTACTTCTTTATCAAAAGCACTTCAAGTGTCATTTACTGGTGGTTCTG
This sequence comes from Emticicia sp. W12TSBA100-4, assembly GCF_040253585.1. Taxonomy (NCBI): domain Bacteria; kingdom Pseudomonadati; phylum Bacteroidota; class Cytophagia; order Cytophagales; family Leadbetterellaceae; genus Emticicia; species Emticicia sp. W12TSBA100-4. The sequence goes on along the minus strand of NZ_JBELAU010000011.1, from coordinate 5,150 downwards.
TAATGGGAATGGGAGTTGCTGGTTTAGCAGTTTTAGGTTTAAGTTTACTATTCATATTTTTCTATAAGTATTTTGCTGACGGAAAAAGTTTGACTTCAGAAGAAATGAGAATTGCCATTGAAGTGTTGGCAGGTTTTTCATTGGGTGCTGAATCAATTGCCCTTTTTGCTCGTGTAGGTGGTGGTATTTACACAAAAGCGGCCGACGTTGGTGCTGACCTTGTTGGTAAAGTTGAGGCAGGAATTCCAGAAGACGACGTTCGTAACCCTGCAACCATTGCTGATAACGTAGGTGATAATGTGGGCGATGTGGCTGGTATGGGTGCTGACTTGTTTGGTTCTTATGTAGCTACAATTTTGGCAACTATGGTGCTTGGTCAAGAAATTAATGTAACTGATAATTACGGAGGTTTCTCTCCAGTATTACTTCCGATGTTGATTGCAGGTGTTGGTTTATTAGCTTCTTTGATTTCAACATTCTTTGTTCGTATCAAATCTGAAACTTCTTCGGTGCAAGCAGCTTTGAATATCGGAAACTGGGCTTCAATTATCATCACTTTCATTGCTTCTTATTTTTTAGTAAAAAATATTTTACCAGAAACACTTTCATTGCGTGGCCATGAATTCACATCGAATGGTGTATTTATGTCAATCGTAGTAGGTTTAATAGTTGGTGCTTTGATGTCAATCATCACGGAATATTACACAGCGATGGGTAAACGCCCAGTACTTTCAATCATCGAAAAGTCAGGTACTGGCCACGCTACGAATATCATTGGTGGTTTGGCAGTTGGTATGGAATCAACCGTTCTTCCAATCTTGACTTTGGCAGCTGGTATAATCATGTCATATTATTTTGCTGGTCTTTATGGTGTTTCGATTGCGGCGGCTGGTATGATGGCCACAACTGCGATGCAATTGGCAATTGATGCTTTTGGTCCGATTGCGGATAACGCAGGTGGTATTGCTGAAATGTCTCAATTACCTCCAGAAGTTCGTGAACGTACAGATAATTTAGATGCAGTAGGTAACACGACCGCAGCAACTGGTAAGGGTTTTGCGATTGCTTCAGCAGCCTTGACTTCATTGGCTTTATTTGCCGCTTTTGTGGGTATTGCTGGTATCAAAGCAATTGATATTTACAAAGCTCCAGTTTTAGCAGGTTTATTTGTGGGTGGAATGATTCCATTTATTTTCTCGGCTTTGTGTATTTCGGCTGTTGGTAAGGCTGCGATGGAAATGGTAAACGAAGTGCGTCGTCAGTTCAGTGAAATTCCAGGAATCATGGAATATAAAACTGAACCTGAGTACGAAAAATGTGTTGCCATTTCGACAGAAGCATCTATCAAACAAATGATTTTGCCAGGTGCAATTGCCTTGATTACGCCAGTATTGGTTGGTTTCGGATTTAAAGGTGTATTTGAAGATTCATCTTCGGCAGAAATCTTAGGTGGTTTGTTAGCAGGTGTAACAGTATCAGGTGTTTTGATGGGAATTTTCCAATCAAATGCTGGTGGTGCATGGGATAATGCTAAGAAATCTTTTGAAAAAGGCGTTGTGATTGATGGTCAAACATATTACAAAAAATCTGAGCCACACAAAGCGTCAGTAACGGGAGACACAGTAGGTGACCCATTCAAAGATACTTCTGGGCCATCAATGAATATCTTGATTAAGTTGATGTCAATCGTTTCGTTGGTAATTGCTCCTTACATTGCTGTGACTTCATCAGAAACGGCAAGCGAAGAAGCCGCTCTAATGGTTGAAGCAACTTTGCCAGTAAGCATCAATAAAGTATTATCAACTGGTGCAAACCTTAATTTCTTGGAAGGTGGAATTGAAGACCAAGTAATTAAATTTATTGAGTCAGATACAGAAGCTGGAAAAGACAACTGGTTCAATTTCAAAGCTTTAAATTTTGCTTCAGGAAGTAATGTAATTGACTCAACTTCAATGAATGAAGTAAAAAATATCGCTGAAATCTTGAAAGCATTCTCAAATGTGAATATCAAAGTAGGTGGTTATACCGATAATACTGGAGACGATGCAGCAAACTTGAAACTTTCAAGCGAGCGTGCAGCAGCTGTAAAAGCGGCTTTGGTTGGATTAGGCATTGCTGATGCTCGTTTAGAGTCGGAAGGTTATGGCGAACAACATCCAGTTGCAAGCAATGATACAGAAGAAGGTCGCTCACAAAACCGTAGAATTGCGGTGAGTGTTAGAAAGAAGTAATCTTTAAAATAGGGAAATAAAAAAGGGTTCTTTCTCAATCAGAAAGAACCCTTTTTATGTGTAATGTACTCAAATATAGTTGGTGGAAAAGTTAGTAAAAGGTATTATGTTCCCAGCCCGAGTCGAAGAGGTAGTTTGCTCTGGTGGAGACCAACTAATTAGCAATAGACTCTGTGTATAAACGACAGAATGTAGCTCATTAACTGGGCTACATTTTTTTATTCTTTCGGAATTTGTTATGGCAAAAAACTGTGTCAATCAAAAGACATTTGGCAAAAATTAATCCCAAGGTCTGGGTAGGGGTATTTATTGCTCAATTGTATCAAAACACCAAAGAAAGCCATGTTTTAAGCAAAAAATAGTTGAAAGGGGAGAATAAACACATCTACTTTTTGCCCTAATAAATTGCTTGGCATGCCCCGTTGTCGGCCAACACAAGATAGACAAAAGCCCGATATACCTTCGATTACATCGGGCTTTATTTTCAAGGCTTTCGTCTATCTTTAAGATTGTTGGAGACAAACCAACTTTGCAACCGCTCCAATTTGATGTCGCCCAGCCAAATTTGAGAGCTAAGATCGAAAAAAGCGTAGAAACTGCTCTGCCTAATTGTCCCCAAACCAAATCTGCATACCAAGTTCTGAAAAAAGAATCGCACGGGCGACCCCGTTGAAAAGCAAAAGAATTTATTTTTCGGAACGAAATTTGAGCAAATACCACGCATTGGAAATGTCGAAAATGACTATGCGTTTGATATTTTGCGGAGAATGAACACTTTGAGTTTCGCTTTTGTCCTGTTGCAAGTACCTAAAAAACTGTTAAACTATTTCGTAAGCACTTTTACCTCTATTAACATAACCAATAAAAATCGCTGTCAAAAACACCAATATCCAAAATAGGATTGTAAGCCATTTTGAGTAATTATAATATTTTTGAGCTTTAATATTTTTAGGATTTTGTCGAATAAAAATAGGTATGAAGACTTCAAATTTGATAAAGATATTTGAGAACGGGTTTAAAAGTAACTCTAAAATGTGAATATCTATTTGCTTTAAAATTTTAATTAACTGTAAATGGAAATATGCTTTTACAAGGAATGTGGTAAAAATGCTTATAAATAAAACGAGTACAATAATTGCATTAATATCCATTTTTTAAAACGTTCCAACCAAAAGCATTGAGATGGTTGGGTTTTGAGTTAATTAATTGATTTACAATTACTTACCTTTTCTTACTGCGGCTGTTGGGACACACGAATGACGGCAAGCAACGCAGGAACGCAGTCCCAAGTTGATTTTGAAAACCAACCAAACAGAAATAAATTTAGTAACTATTTGGAATAAAGCAAGCATTCATTGCTAAAAGGTGGTCGCTGTCCCCCGAAAAAGTTGAAGACCCTTAGAAACCGCTAAAGCTGTTTATTTCAACAATTTTTCTACAAAAAAATGTTAATTCCCTATACAAATGGCAAAAAATGGGGTTATTGTACCTCTGATAAGAATGTTGTTATCCCTTTTATTTTTGATTATGTTGATACTTTTAAAAATGGGATGGCTAAAGTCAAAAAAGGTAAGAAAATTGGATATATAAATGAAGATAATTTTGAGATAATTCCTATTATTTATGATTCAATAAATTGGCACATGCAGGAAAAATATGCAATTGTTGAATTAAATGGGAAATACGGAACGCTTGTAAATAATTCTGATAACACTTTTACTGGCCTTGTTCCATGTGAATATGATTCAATATGTTTTTATTTTCAAGATAAATACATGATTTTAGAAACTAATGGAAAGAATGAAATATTTTTTAAATATAATGATGAAGCTTTTGTAAAACCACTACCTTATGAATATGATTATATTGATATGGGAAGTCTTTGTGAAGAATTGAGAATTTCGGTCGTTAGAAGAGGAAAGGTTGGGTTTATCTGTGCCAGTACAGGACTTGAAATAATACCCTGTATTTATGACTTTACTAAATCTATGAGGCAAGATTGTGAGGTAATATTGCCGAGTTTTAGCGAAGGATTAGCATTGGTGAGAAAAGGTGGGAAGTATGGATTTATAGATACGCTTGGGAGAATAAAAATCCCTTTTATTTTTGAAAAGGCAACACCGTTTAATAGATATGGTACTTCACGAGTTTACAAAATTGATAAATGGATACATATTTATAATCAAGGAAATGAGATTATTCCAATTAATAAATATGGCGTTAAACGAATACCTTATCTTTTAGATAACAACCGAAATTACAGAGAAAAATTAACTATACAAGATGGTAAAAAGTGGATACTATTAAACGATTTTGGGTATCCAATTACGCCATCTCCATATTTAGGTCATGATTTAGATTTTTATTGTAAACAACATGATGGTAAATGGGGGGTAATATATACAATTGAAACAAATGTTTTTTGGGCTCTACCACCCACATACGAAACTATAAAACAGCTAACAGAAAATTTTATCTTAGTTTGCTTAAATAAAAAATTGGGGTTAATAAATTTTAAATTTGAGGAAGTCTTGCCTTGTATGAATGATAAAATTGAGCAATTTTCAAAAAGCCTACTAAAAGTTAAACGCATGGGTTTATACGGATTATTGAACCATAATTTGGAAGAAGTTCTGCCTTGTAAATATGATGAGATTAAGGAAAATTTCAATGAAAAAGGTGATTATGGAGAATTGCATAGTTTTACTTGCCAGAAGGAACAGTGTATTGGATTTATTGATAATGACGGAAGAGTTATAATACCAGGTCATAATCATGATGGTTTAAAGCCTAATGAAAGATTCAATTTGTGTACCTCTTTTTTATTGAGAGCAGACCCAGAAAAGTATAAAGACATTAGAATATATCAAGGAACTGTTATATACTTTCACGATAATTTATCCAGAATAAAAAAAACGA